>JAICRS010000210.1 GCA_025966335.1 Nocardioidaceae bacterium | reverse complement strand
GGGACCGCCGATCGAGCAGCCCCGCGAGCAGCAGGTGCGGATGCGGCTGCGCGGCGGGCGCACCGGCAAGCGCGCGGTGGTGTGCGAGGGCCTCGAGCTGACCGGGCTCATGCGGCCGTTCGACCTCGAGGTCTGGTACGGCGAGCGGGTCGCTGTCCTCGGCTCCAACGGCTCCGGCAAGTCGCACTTCCTGCGGCTGCTCGCCCGGGGCGGCAGCGACCCCGACAAGGAGCACGAGCCGGTGGAGGCGGTCGAGATCAAGCCGGTCGACCACACCGGCAAGGCCAAGCTCGGTGCCCGCGTGCGCCCGGGCTGGTTCGTGCAGACCCACGAGCATCCCGAGCTCCGCGGGCGGACGCTGCTGGAGATCCTGCACCGCGGTGACGAGCACCGTGACGGCATGGGGCGCGAGGCGGCGGCCCGCGTGCTCGACCGCTACGAGCTCGCCCACGCCTCGGAGCAGAAGTTCGAGTCGCTCTCGGGCGGTCAGCAGGCGCGGTTCCAGATCCTCCTGCTCGAGCTCTCGGGCGCGACGCTGCTGCTGCTCGACGAGCCCACCGACAACCTCGACGTGCAGTCGGCCGAGGCCCTCGAGGCCGGGCTCGAGGCCTTCGACGGCACCGTCATCGCGGTGACCCACGACCGCTGGTTCGCCCGCGGCTTCGACCGGTTCCTCGTGTACGGCGCGTCCGGCGACGTGTACGAGTCCGACGGCCCGGTCTGGGACGAGTCACGGGTGCAACGGGTCCGCTGACCCGCGTACGGTCTGAGGATGGACGAGACCTTCGACCTGTCCGTCGACCACGAGATCGCCGCACCGCCGGAGGACTGCTTCGACGCGTTCGTGGCGCTGTACGACTCCGATCGGCCCGCGTGGGTCACGGAGTCCGACCTCGACCTGCGGGTCGGCGGTCGCTGGCACGTCCGCTTCCACCCGGCGCCGGACCCGCCGTTCCGGGAGGAGCGCACCGTCACCGACGTGCACCGTGGGCGCGAGCTCGGCTACCACGCCCGCATCCAGGACGACGACGGTCACGAGCGGTTCGCCACCCAGGTGCTGGTGACCTTCGAGCCGACGGGTGAGCTCACGCGAGTGGCGCTGCACCAGACCGGATTCGAGGACGAAGCGACCCGCGACGAGTTCGCTGCCAACTGGCCGGGCGTGCTGGAGGAGGTCGACCGCCGGGTCACCGGCAGGACGTGACACGGCGAGAGCCGGCCCACCTCGCTCGGTCGAGGCGGAGCCGGCTCCCGTCGGATGTCCTGACCCTGGAAAGGGAGATGAGTGGGGTCAGGAGTTCGTGGCGCTGGCGTCGGAGTCCAGGGTCAGCGTGACCGTGTCCTCCTTGCCGTCGCGGGTGTAGGTCACGGTGACCTCGTCGCCGGGGCGGTAGGACCGGACCGTGGCCACCAGGCTGTCGGCGTCGGTGATCAGGGTGTCGTCGACCTTGGTGATCACGTCGCCGGTGGCGAGTCCGGCGCTGGCAGCGGCCGAATCGGTGTTGACCTCGTTGATCCGAGCACCGTCCGCCACGAGCGCACCGTCACCGGCCGCGACGTTCTCGACGGAGATGCCGAGCCGCGCGTGGGTCGGGGTCTCGCCCTTCTCCATCTGCTCGATGACCGGCAGCACCGCGTCGATCGGGATCGCGAAGCCCAGGCCGATGGAGCCGGGCTCGCCACCGCCCTGGGCCTGGGGGGACGTCCGGATCGAGGCGTTGATGCCCACCAGGTGACCGTTGAGGTCCACGAGCGGGCCGCCGCTGTTGCCGGGGTTGATGGCCGCGTCGGTCTGGATCGCCGGGTAGACGGTGCTGTTGCCACTGCCGTCGCTGCCGACGTTCACGGGGCGCTTCAGGGCGCTCACGATGCCCGTCGTCACGGTCGCGTCGAGCCCGAACGGCGACCCGATGGCGACCACGGCCTGGCCGACCTGGAGCGAGTCGGACGACCCGATGGTGACCGGCGTGAGGCCGCTGACGCCCTCGGCCTGGATCACGGCCGTGTCGGTGAGCGGGTCGGTCCCGACGATGGTCGCCTTGGCGTGGGTGCCGTCGTCGAACGACACCTCGAGCTCGCCGGAGTCTCCGGCGACCTCGACCACGTGGTTGTTGGTCAGGATCTGGCCGTCCGAGGTCAGGATGATCCCGGAACCGGAGCCCTGGCCCTGGGCGCCGGACACGTCGATCTTCACGACCGACGGCAGCACCGTCTGGGCCACGTTCTCGATCGAGCCGTCTCCCGACGCGGCGGCCGGGGTGTCGACGACCGGGGACGTCGAGGGGGACGCCGACGACGTCGTGGTGTCCGCGTCGTTCTGGGAGGTCCAGACGGCGGCGCCACCGACGCCGGCACCGGCACCGACGACCAGCGCCGCGGCGACGACCGCGGCGGCGAACGCCCCAGGGCGGCGCTTGCGCTCGATCGGGGCAGGCGGCGCGACGGCGCGCTGGTACGCGACGTGGGGCAGCTGCTGGGTGTCGTACGACGACACGGTCGGCTGGGGGTGCGGGTGGGGCTGGTACGGGTCCTGGGGTGTCTCGGTCACATGTCGAGACTCGGGGTACGACCTGTGACCAGGCTGAGAACCCGCTGGGCGTCGCCGAAATTCCCTGCGGAGTCGGCTAGTGCTGCTTCTTCTTCGGGACGCAGAGCTTGCCGTGCACGGTCTCGGTGAAGTTGATGCCGGCGATTTCCTGGACGCCCGCGAACGTGAGTCGACCGGTGACGTCGGCGTAGCCGCCCGTGCCGGTGACGCTGTCGGAGGTCGACACGAACTCGCCGGTCACCGTGTCGAGCGTGCCGACCACGGGGGCGACCAAGGTGCCCTTGTCGTTGGTGAAGTCGATGCTGCCGGTGAACGGCACCACGCCATCAGAGTCGGGGACACCCGGCTCGAAGGTGCCGAACGTGGTGCCGATCTCCCGGTTGCCGCGGTAGATGATGGCGGTGGTGGTGCCGTTCCCGGCGTCGATGCCCACGCCGCTCGCGTGGAACGCGCGGCAGTGGAGCTTCTGGTGACCGTTGGCGTTGCCGTTGCCCGGCTTCGCGTCGGCGGGTGCGACCACACCGGCCGCGAAGAGGGCGGACGTGATGATCAGGGCAGCAGTGTGACGGCGTACTCGCATGGTGACCTCCGGTGGGGGGGTGTCGGGTGTCACCTCGGACGTTAGACGGAGACGACGCCCCTGGCACGGGAATCTGTCTGGTCGTCCAGACCACCGCGCCGTACGACGCGGACCACGTCACCGGGCCGGACGACGCCCGCCTCGACCACCCGGGCGTTGAAGCCGCGCAGCCGCAGCTGCTTGCCCGTCTCGCCGTTCACGAAGCGCATCGCGTCCTCGCCGTAGCGGGCGACGAACTTGGCGCAGCCGTTGTGCGGCTTGGCGCTGACCTCGATGACCGCCCCGCCGGCGCCGGGCTCCCCGAACGCAAGCCGTGACCCCGTCGGCAGGTTGGCGTGCGAGACGTCGAGGTCGAGGAACAGCTGGTCGCCGGCGTACGCCTGCTCCTCCGCAGTGTCGGCGAGGAGCGCGACCATCCGCGCGCTCATCACGTTGACCTGGGCGTCGAAGTGCCGACCGTCGGCGATCGCGCGCGAGCGCGCCCGGGCCAGCCAGGTGTCGCCGACCAGCCCGTCGGCCAGGTCGAACCGGCCTTCCTCCAGGATCTCGCGGACGCCGAGGTCGGGACGGCGGACGACGAGGCGCACCGCACCCGCGTCGGTGGGCGCCGACCGCACGTGGTCGAGCTTCGACTCCAGGTCGGCGGTGGTGCGGTAGGGCAGGGCGGGCCGGCGTTCGGTCACGGGAGCCATTCTGCCTGGCTCAGTCCACCCAATGAGTGTCGTGCCGCAGCATGAACTCCACCCGTTCCTCGGGTGACATGGTGCCGCCGCGGCCGAGCGAGGCCAGCGTCTCGAAGTAGTCCTCGCGGGGCGCGCCGGGTGTGAACATCAGCAGCATTCGTGCGTGGTTGCCACCCCGGAAGCCGTGCAGCCCGCCCTCGGGGACGTACAGGAAGTCACCCGCGCCGGCCTCCTGCCACCCGCGGCCGTCGTACAGCCGGACCTCGCCCTCCAACACGTAGAACAGCTCGGCGATCGACTTGTGGAAGTGGGCGTCCGGCCCGCTCTCCTCCTCGCCGAAGCTCCAACGGTAGATGCCGAGCTTGCCCGCCGACCGGGGCCCGGTGAGCAGGTACTCGCAGCTGCCGCCGTTGGCGTACTCGATCTCCGGCGTCGTCGCCGACGGTCGGATCCAGGCGCTCGCCTCGCCGGTGTCGCCGTGGTACGTGTCGGGCGGGTACTGGCCCGCCGGGTCGTCGTAGAACGGAAAGGACATACCGCTGTTCTACCCCGCGTACTTGACCAGGATCTTCTCGCACTGGTCGGTCTCGAGGCCGTGGAGGTCCTCGTTGACGACGAGCACGTCCTTGCCCTCGCCGCAGTGGATGATGTCGCCCGCCCCGAGGTAGTAGCCGTTGACCCGGTCGTCACCCGACCCGGCGAAGACCGTGTCGCCGGGGCCGACGTAGAGGATGTCGTTGCCGGCGCCGCCCTTGAACGTGTCCACGGCCCCGTCGTCCGGCTGCCCGGCGATGCCGAGCCAGTCGGTGATCGTGTCGTCGCCGGTGCCGCCGATCAGGACGTCGTGCCCCTTGCGACCGTCGAGGGCGTCGTTGCCGCCGAGCCCGCGGACCACGTCGTCGCCGTTCGTGCCCTTGAGGTCGTCGGAGCTGCTCGTGCCGGTGATCTGGTCACGCTGGACGGCGTGCGCCGAACCGGCGGTGCCAACGAGGGCGGCGACGGCCAGCAGGGCCGCCGCGGTGGTGCGGAGGGTGCGCATGCCCGAAGCCTAGGGCCGGGTCCATCGCGACCCTCATCTGGACGAACGTGGCCAGTGGGTGTGCGCTCATGCGGACGAAGAGACGGGTCTCCTCCAGGAGATACGCGGTGGTGGTCTCGAGGCTCGGGAAAGGCGGCCCTCACACCTCAACCACCGAGAGTTGCCCACCCGGCGACTGCGTCAGCTCCAGCGCTCGGCGGCCGGGACGAAGTCGAGGGTGCGGTCGCCGGTGTAGATCTGCTTGGGGCGAGCGATCTTCTGCTCCTTGTCCTGCACCAGCTCCAGCCACTGGGCCAGCCAGCCAGGGGTGCGGCCGATCGCGAACAGGACCGTGAACATCTCCGGCGGGAACTGGAAGGCCTCGTAGATGAGGCCGGAGTAGAAGTCGACGTTGGGGTAGAGCTTGCGCTTGACGAAGTACTCGTCGTTGAGCGCGATCTTCTCCAGCTCCTGGGCGATCTCGAGGAGCGGGTTGACCCCGGT
>JAICRS010000159.1 GCA_025966335.1 Nocardioidaceae bacterium | reverse complement strand
CGGCAGCACTTCGAGGATCCCGCGCTCGACGACCTCTTCGAGCACGTTGTCGGAGACCAGGGCGCCGAGGGTGTCGAACACCGCCTGCCCCCACGGCGACATCTTCTCGGACTCACTTCCGGGCAGGTAGCCGAGCTCCTGCCCGCCGACCGCGAACAGCGGCCGGAACACGACGACCTTCTTGTGCTGGCCACGCTCCATCACTGCCTCGAGACCCGCACACAGGGCCATCGCCGACTTGCCGGTGCCGGCGCGGCCACCCAGGGAGACGATGCCCACCTCGGGGTCGAGCAGCATCTCCAGCGCGATCCGCTGCTCGGCGGAGCGGCCGTGGATCCCGAACGCCTCCCGGTCCCCGCGAACGAGGTGCACGCGCTTGTCGGCCTTGACCCGGCCGAGCGCGCTACCCCGCTCGGAGATCAGCACCAGGCCGGTGTGGCAGGGCAGGTCCCGGGCCTCCTCCAGGTCGGCCACCCCGTCGTCGTACAGCTCGTCGACGAGAGCCGCACCGACCTCGACCTCGGCCATCCCGGTCCATCCGGACTCGACGGCGAGCTCGGCGCGGTACTCCTGGGCGTCCAGACCCACCGCGGAGGCCTTGATCCGCATCGGGAGGTCTTTGGACACGAGGGTGACCTCGTGCCCTTCGTGGGCGAGGTTGCACGCGACCGCGAGGATCCTCGAGTCGTTGTCGCCGAGCCGGAAGCCCGAGGGCAGCGACTCCGGGTCGGTGTGGTTGAGCTCGACCCGGATGGTCCCGCCGGTCTCGCCGACCGGGACCGGCTCGTCGAGCCGGCCGTGGACGACGCGCAGCTCGTCGAGCATGCGCAGCGCGGACCGGGCGAAGTAGCCCAGCTCCGGATGGTGCCGCTTGCCCTCGAGCTCGGTGATGACGACTACAGGCAGAACCACTTCGTGCTCGTCGAACCGGCGGAGTGCGCCCGGGTCGGCCAGGAGAACGCTGGTGTCGAGAACGTAGGTCCGGATCCCGGCCTCGCTCTGCGCTGGCGCGTTCGTGCGGCGAGTAGTGGTGCTCTTTGGTGCAGCCACGGTTCGTCCCCTCGCGGGACCGACGCACGCACTCAGCGCCCCGGTCCTAGTCGTTTCCGTTGGACCGGGAGCGGGCCCGAAAGTCCGAGTGCAGACCTCCGGTGGCGCGCCGGATGTGCTCCTGCGCGCCGTGCTGCTGGTCGTGAGTTCTCACGAGCGGGCCTCCCGAAACAGCGGGCTTCCCCACCTGCTGTCATCTCAAGAGTAGGTCGATGAGACCCGGATCACGGTCGACACGCCCGAATCCGTGTCCGTGGGGGACGGCGCCGCCGTTCAGGCGCCGAACCGACGCTCCCGCTCGGCGTACGCCCGCAGCGCGCGGAGGAAGTCCACCCGGCGGAAGTCGGGCCAGTAGGCCTCGCAGAAGTAGAACTCGCTCTGCGCGCTCTGCCAGAGCAGGAACCCGCCCAGCCGCTGCTCGCCGGAGGTGCGGATCACCAGGTCGGGGTCCGGCTGGCCCTTGGTGTAGAGGTGCTCGGCGATGTGCTCCACGTCGATCAGCTCGGCGAGCTCCTCGACCGAGGTCCCCTTGGACGCGTGCTCGTGCAGCAGCGACCGCACCGCGTCCGCGATCTCGCGGCGCCCGCCGTAGCCGACCGCGACGTTGACGATCAGCCCGTCCACGTCCCGGGTCCCGTCGGCGGCCTCCTTGAGGCGGCGGGCGGTCGCGGCGGGAAGCAGGTCCAGGGCACCGACCGGGTTGAGCCGCCACCGCCGGCCGGCGGCCAGGTCGGCGACCGCCTCCTCGATGATCGTGAGCAGCTCGGTGACCTCCTGCGGGGGCCGGTTCAGGTTGTCGGTCGACAGCAGCCACAAGGTGACCACCTCGACGCCGGCCTCCTCGCACCACTCGAGCAGCGGGGAGATGTTCGCCGCACCGGCGCGATGGCCGTGCGCCGCGTCCGCCCCGGCCGCGCGGGCCCAGCGCCGGTTCCCGTCCAGCATCACGCCGACGTGCTTGGGCAGCCGGTCCGCGGGCAGGCGCCGCGCGAGGCGTGCTTCGTACGCCGGGTACAGCAGTCGGCGGAGCCCGCTCTTCCAGTCAGCCACGTCGGACAACACTACCCGCGCCGTGCGACGGTTCGCCCGGATTGCGCGCTGGGTCTGGTGGGTACCTTGGGCCCATGGAGTCGCACACCCAACGCGCCGTCGACCGGTCCGTCGAGGCGGGCGAGCAAGTCCGGGAGCAGGTGCGCGAGAAGCTCCAGGAGGTCAAGCCGCAGCTGCGCGGCTGGCTGCACGCGGCGACCGCACCGTTGGCGCTCGCTGCGGGGATCGTGCTGATCGTGCTGTCCCCCACGCCAGCCACACGGATCGGGTCCGCCATCTTCGCTGCGTCGGCGCTCGCGTTGTTCACAGCGTCGGCGACCATGCACCGCGGCACCTGGTCGGAGCGGACCGGCCTGTGGCTGCGACGGCTCGACCACTCGAGCATCTTCCTGCTGATCGCCGGGTCCTACACCCCGTTCACGTTGATCCTGCTGGAGGGTGAGCAACGCGTCACCCTCCTGGCGATCGCCTGGGGCGGGGCGGCCCTCGGCATCCTGTTCCGGCTGTTCTGGACCGGTGCGCCGCGCTGGCTCTACACGCCGATCTACATCATGCTCGGCTGGGCGGCCGTCTTCTACTTCCCGGCGTTCTTCGCGTCCGCCAAGGCGGCCACCATCACCTGCCTCGTCGTGGGCGGCCTGCTCTACACGATCGGCGGCTTCGTCTACGGCTTCCGGTGGCCCAACCCCTCGCCGCGCTGGTTCGGCTTCCACGAGGTGTTCCACACCCTCACGATCATCGCCTTCGCCACGCACTACGTCGGGGTCTCGATCGCGACCTACTCGCTGCGCTGAAATTCGGGGCATAGGGGTCTTTACTCTGGCCGCGAGCGGGGTTACCGTCGAAGGACCAGATCGAAGCTGATCGAGATGGAGGTGCGAACCTTGTTGACCCCCGCACGATCACGCCACGAGCCCGAAGGGCCGTGAAGAGCTGCTGAGAACCAACAGCGAAGGGGAAGGCGGATGCCTTCCCCTTCGTCATGCCCGGGGGCGGGTCAGAGCAGCGCGCGCAGGTCGTCGACCGTGGTGACCGGCCGGTCGCACACCGTCCCGCGGCAGACGTACGCCGCCGCGGTCCCGTCCACGAGTCCGCGCTCCGCGAGCAGGGGTACGGCGGAGCCGGCGGACGTCTCGGGGGATCCGACCAGCACCACCGTTCCGGGACTGCCCGACATCCGCGCCACCCGTTCCAGGTCCCCCCGGACCGGGTCGGCCTCGGCGCCGACCACGGCCACCTCGAGCGGCCCGGCCAGGACCGCCTCCGCAGCGGCCAGCGACCACCCGGCGAACCGCGGCACCCGTTCGGCCAGCGTGTGCACGTTGCGCAGCGCCGCCTCGGCCGCGTCCCGGTGCCGCCCGGACCCGGTCACCGCGGCATAGGTCAACAACGCGTGCACCAGCGCCGACTGGCCCGACGGGCTGGCGTTGTCGGACGGGTCCCGCGGCCGGGCCACCAGCGCCTCCGCGTCGTCGGCGGTGTCGAAGAACCCCCCGTCGTCTGCGACGAACCGGGTCAGCGCCGTGTCCAGCAGCGACGCGGCGCGCTCCAGCCACACCGGGTCACCGGTGGCGGAGAGCAGCATCAGGAACCCGTGCGCGACGCAGCCGTAGTCCTCCAGCACCCCGGCATGGCCCCCCGCAGCCCCGTCCCGCGACACCCGCAGCAACCGCCCGTCGCGCAGGTGCAGGTCGACCAGGAGCCGGGCCGCGGCGGAAGCCGCCTCGACGTACCGCGGCTCCTCCAGCAGGAGTCCGGCTTCGGCGAGCGACGCGACCGCGAGTCCGTTCCAGGCGGCGACCACCTTGTCGTCGCGGGCCGGCCGGACCCGGGTGGAGCGCGCGTCGAGCAGCCGGCGTCGCACCGACAGCCAGCGTTCGGTGTCATCGGGATCGGTGAGCAGCTGCATCGTCGACGCGCCGTGCTCGAAGGTTCCGGCGTCGGTCACCTCGAACACCGACGCCGCCCACGCCCCGTCCTCGGCGCCGAGCGCCTCGACGAGCTGCTCCGGCGTCCATGCGTAGAACTTGCCCTCGACGCCCTCGCTGTCCGCGTCCAGCGCGGAGGCGAACCCACCCTGGTCGGTGCGCAGCTCGGTGAGCATGAAGTCGGCGGTCTCCCGCGCGACCCGGGCACCGAGCGGGTCACCGGTCTGGCGCCACCAGCGGGTGTAGAGGCCGAGCAGCTGCGCGTTGTCGTAGAGCATCTTCTCGAAGTGCGGCACCACCCAGTCACGGTCGACGCTGTAGCGGGCGAAGCCGCCGGCGAGCTGGTCGTAGATCCCGCCGCGGGCCATCGCCTCGCAGGTCGCGTCGACCATCTGACCAGCCATCGCCGACCCGGTGCGGGCCTGGTGGCGGAGCAGGAACTCCAGCACCATCGACGGCGGGAACTTGGGTGCGGTGCCGAACCCGGCCGCCGTCTGGTCGAACTCACGTCCCAGGGTCTCCACCACCCCTTCGAGCAGGCGCTCATCCAGGTCCGCCGCACCGGCCGGTGCGGCCTGCTGCCGCAGGTGGTCGCGGATGTTCGCGGCGACCTCGCCCACCTCGGCGCGCCGGTCCCGCCAGGCTTCGGCGAGTGCGGCCAGGATCTGCCGGAACGCGGGCTGCCCGTGCCGCGGCTGATCGGGGAAGTAGGTGCCGGCGAAGAACGGCTCGCCGTCCGGGTTGAGCACGACCGTCATCGGCCAGCCGCCGTGGCCGGTCATCGCGGTGGTGGCCTGCATGTAGACCGCGTCCACGTCGGGGCGCTCCTCGCGGTCGACCTTCACGTTGACGAACTGCGCGTTCATGTGGGAGGCGGTCACCGGGTCCTCGAAGGACTCGTGCGCCATCACGTGGCACCAGTGGCAGGCCGCGTAGCCGACGCTGAGCAGGATCGGCACGTCACGCTTGCGCGCCTCGGCGAACGCCTCCTCGCCCCACTCCCACCAGTCGACGGGGTTCTGAGCGTGCTGGAGCAGGTACGGGCTCGTCGCAGACGCTAGGCGATTCGGCACGCTCCCCACGCTAGCCCGTGCTCGTCGAGGGCGCGCATCACTCGCAGGCGCATCGGACCAGCGAGCGACGTCGGCCGTGGTTCGCGTCAAACGCGGGGTCAGGGGACCGCCGAGCCGCCGTCCAGGCTCAGGCTTGAGGGACCTGTCAACGATCAGAGAACGCCTTTCGTCCGGAATCAGTGCGACGCTGGGACATGACCACCACTTCGCCCGACGTCTCGGTGACTTGGATCCAGGCGTTGGCCTGGCGGTTGGAGCGACACCTGCTCGACCCGGTCGGGTCCGCGTCGGTGGCCGATGTCGTACGCCGCCTCGGTGCGGTGCTGTCGATGGACGAGTCGCTCGCCGAGCTCGCGGTGAGGACCCGCCGTACGAGGTCGCGGCCCGGCGAGCTTGCCAAGGCGCTGGCGGACGGGACGGTGATCAAGGTGTTCGCGTTCCGCGGGTCGATGCACTACCTCTCGCCGGAGGACGGTGGCATCTACCTCGCGCTGCGATCGGCCGGGCGGCAGTGGGAGCTGCCGAGCTGGGTGGAGTACTACCGGCTCGAGCCATCGGACTGGCCCGACTTCCGGGAAGCCGTGCGCGAGGCGCTTGGCGATGGGCCGTTGACCATCTACGAGCTCGGTGACGTGCTGACGAGACACCGCGCGTACCGGCACCTGCGACCGGTCTTCGACGAGGGTGCGGGCACGCTGGTCAAGCCGCTGACCTGGCAAGGGGACATGAGCTTCGGGCCACCCAGCGACGGGCAGCCCACCTTCCAGCGACTCGACCTCAACCCGAGATGGACGGGTGTCCCCGACCTCGACGAGGCGGGTCCTCGGGCCATCACGGCGTACCTCCGGACGTATGGACCGGCGACGTTCGACCACATCCACTACTGGCTCGGCAACGGCCTGAGCGCCGGCCGTAAACGGCTCAACAGCTGGCTGTCCGAGCTGCGCGACCAGCTGGCCGCGGTCGACGTCGAGGGCACCACGGCGTACGTCGTTCGCGAGGACGTCGACTCCCTCGGCGCCGCGCGACCCTCGGACGCGGTGCGATTCCTTCCCGGGCACGACCAGTGGGTGATGGGACCCGGCACCCAGGACGTCCACGTCACCCCGCAGTCCCGACGGGACCTCGTCACCCGCAAGGCCAACGTGGTGATCGTCGGCGGTGTTGTGTGCGGGACATGGGCGCAGAAGGGCGACGAGCTCACGGTCACTTGGCTCGACGAGCGGCGGCGACCCGAGGAGGCCGTCGAGCAGGAGGCCGCGCGACTGGCCGGCATCCTCGGCCGCGACCTGCACCTAAGAGAGTGACCTCATGGCTGCATTTGAGTGCCAGCGCGATCTGGTCACTTGGGGGCCGAGCGTGTCCGGCGCGCTGTGGGTGCCCGTCCCCGAACTGGACGCCGGCCGTGCAGTTCCCGCCTGCTACTCAACATCGAGGCGAGGAACTCCTACTCTCGTGTGGTGGCGGAGCTGCGGACCAATCGCCAGATCGAGAACGCTGCGATCGACCACGTACCGCGGCTTGAGGCTGCTGCGGGGCGCCGTTCCCCGTGGGGACCTACGAGGCCCTCGTTGGCGACGTTGGAGGTTGAATCCGATCGCAGCGTCGCAGGAGTTTCGAGACCCCGAGCGGCAGGCGATGGCGGCGGAGTGACGCACCTGCATCGACAGGTGACGGTAGAAGATCAGGCAGGGACGGAGATTCCCTGCAGCCAGGCCTGCCAGGCCGGCTGTTCGCGCCGCGCGTAGTCGGCGGCGTCTGCGGAGAACAGGTACGCCCGGACGCCGGCCGTGGCCTTGCCGTCGCCTTCGTCCCACGCGTAGATGCTGAGCATTCCGGGCACCGGCGCGGTGAGCCGGACCAGCGTCTGTCGCTCACCGACGCGCTCGACCGTGCCGGTGGCG
>JAICRS010000282.1 GCA_025966335.1 Nocardioidaceae bacterium | reverse complement strand
CGAACCCGTCCAGGGCCGCCTTGAGGTAGAGCTGGTCCGCGCCGTTGCCGAGCCCGTCGTTGATCGAACCGAGCACCGTGAGCGGGCCGACGCAGAACACCAGCGAGCTCGAGACGAACCCCTCGATGAACCGTTGCCGGTCCGCGCTGTCCTCGTGGCCGCCGCCGGCCCGGGCGTGCAGCCGGCGCTGCAGCCAGCCGCCGAAGCGCTCCATCCCGTCCTCGATGCCGAGGATCGACCCGAGGATCCCCCCGATCAACAGGGCCCCGAGGACGATCAGCATCGGCGCGCTGTCGCCGACCGCGGCGGACCAGGCCGGGTCGGCGATGCTCACCGCGGAGGTCGCCGCGATCAGCAGCGTGACCAGGCCGAGCCCGTCGGTGACCACGTCGCGGGTGCGCTGGGTCAACCGGTGGCCGACGAGCACGCCGATCACCGTGCCGACCAGCACGGTGATGATGTTGACGAGGGTGCCGACTCCGGGGAACACAGGGTCTCCTCTACCGATTCGCCCGATCTAGGCGTAATCTCTCACCTCGTCTACTTCGCGCGGCTGGGGGGCCCGTCTCGAGGTGGCAGACCCACGGCACACCGTCGGTCTCTCCTGCACTGCCACTTGGTGGCCTGGAAGGGGTGTCCCTTGTCCCGAGTCCCGGTACAAGTCCGCGACGCCGAGCCCGGTGACGTGGATGCCCTCCTCGAGATCTGGGCCGACTTCTCCCGCCGCACCTACTCCGAGCGGTTCCCTGCGGAGATGCCGGCGACCGAGGCCGCGAGTGCGGTGGCCGGCATCGTCGCCGACCCGGACCAGCGGTTGCTGGTCGCGCTGGTCGAGGACCAGGTGATCGGCGCGATCCATCTCGTGCGTGCGCCGATGTCGCCGATCCACGCCGAGCAGGCCATCCAGATCACCCACCTGCACGTGCTCGACGCGTTCCGCCGGCACGGTGCCGGACGAGCGCTGATCGAGGCGGCCGTGACCTGGGCCGAGGAGAAGGACACCGGACACGTGCTCGCCGCGGCGGCCGTCCACTCGCGTGACGCGAACCGGTTCATGGCCCGGCTCGGGCTGACCCAGGTCGCGGTGGTCCGCGGCGCCACGGTCGGTGCGTTGCGCGCCAAGCTCCCGGTGGACCCGCCGGCGGCGGCGCGGGTCGGCAGCCGCAGCCACCGCTCTGTGGGACAGGTGCTGGCCCAGCGCAGGTCGCAACGCCGCGCCCAGACCAAGTCCGCCGACTGACGTCGGGCCGGTCCCCACGACGTCGAGCCGCGCACGCCGTACGCCCGTCACGTCTTGGGGGTGCGGCGGGCTAAAGTCACACTCGTGTCCGACCAGCCCACCGCCTCCACGACCACCCCGGTGACCTCTTCGACCTCGGACGGCACCCAGCCCCGGCTGCTGCTGCTCGACGGTCACTCGCTGGCCTACCGCGCCTTCTTCGCGCTGCCGGTGGAGAACTTCTCCACGACCACCGGACAGCCGACGAACGCCGTCTACGGGTTCACGTCGATGCTGATCAACGTGCTCCGCGACGAGCAGCCCACCCACCTCGGCGTGGCCTTCGACGTGTCCCGGCAGACGTTCCGCGCCGAGGAGTACGCCGACTACAAGGCGAACCGGTCCAAGTCACCCGACGAGTTCAAGGGCCAGGTGTCGTTGGTCAAGGAGGTCCTCGGCGCGCTTCGGATCACCACCATCGAGAAGGACGGCTTCGAGGCCGACGACGTGATCGCCACGCTCACCACACAGGCGGTCGCGCAAGGCTTCGAGGTGCTGATCTGCACCGGTGACCGCGACTCGCTCCAGCTGGTGGGGGACAACTGCACGATCCTCTACCCGCGCAAGGGCGTCTCCGACCTGGCCCGGATGACCCCGGCGGCGGTGGAGGAGAAGTACGGCGTGGTGCCCGGCCGTTACCCGGAGATCGCCGCCCTGGTCGGTGAGACCTCCGACAACCTGCCCGGGGTGCCCGGCGTGGGCCCGAAGACCGCGGCCAAGTGGATCAACCAGTACGACGGGCTCGACAACGTGATCGCGCACGCCGACCAGATCAAGGGCAAGGCCGGCGACTCGCTGCGCGAGCACCTCGGCGACGTGATCCGCAACCGTCGGCTGAACGCGCTGGTCTGCGACCTCGACCTGTCCGCGTCGCCGACCGACCTCGTGATGCAGCCCTGGGACCGGCACGAGGTGCACAAGCTCTTCGACGGGCTCGAGTTCCGGGTGCTGCGCGACCGGCTGTTCCAGACGCTGGAGTCGGAGGAAGAGATCGAGGAGGGCGGCTTCGAGCTCGACGGCACCCGCCTCGAGCAGGGGCAGGTTGCCGGCTGGCTCAAGGAGCACGCCAGCGCGGGTGACCGGGTCGGCGTGCACGTGCAGGGCTCCTGGCGGGCCGGGACCGGTGACGTGTTCGCGTTGGCGCTGGCCACGGTCGACGGTTCCGCGGCGTGGATCGACGCCGAGCAGGTCACCCCCGAGGACGATGCGGCCCTCGCGGACTGGCTGGGCGACCCGGCGTACAAGAAGGTCCTGCACGACGCGAAGGGTCCGCTGCTCGCTTTGTCGGCGCGCGGCTGGAGGCTCGCCGGGCTGGAACGGGACACCGCGCTGTCGGCGTACCTCGCCCGCCCCGACCAGCGCTCCTACGACCTGGCCGACCTGACCCTGCGCTACCTCAAGCGGGAGCTGAAGCAGGAGGACGCCGACTCCGGACAGCTCACCTTCGACAGCATCGGTGAGGACTCCTCGGGCGACACCTCGATGCTGCAGGCGCGAGCGATCCTGGATCTGGCCGAGGCGCTCGACGAGGAGCTGGACTCGCGCGGCGGTACGTCGCTGCTGGCCGATGTCGAGCTGCCGCTGGTGCACGTGCTCGCCGACCTGGAGCGGATCGGCGTCGCCGTCGACGTGGAGCACCTGGAGTCGTTGGAGGCGCACTTCGCCGGTGGCGTGAAGAAGGCCGCGGACGAGGCCTACGACGCGATCGGCAAGGAGATCAACCTCGGCTCGCCCAAGCAGCTGCAGGTGGTGCTGTTCGACGAGCTGAACATGCCGAAGACCAAGCGCACCAAGACCGGTTACACCACCGACGCCGATGCGCTGCAGCAGCTGTTCGTGAAGACCGAGCACCCGGTCCTCGAGGCGCTGCTGCGGCACCGCGACGTGTCCCGGCTGCGGCAGACCGTCGAGGGGCTGCTGAAGACGGTGCAGCCGGACGGCCGGATCCACACCACGTTCAACCAGCTGATCGCCGCCACCGGGCGACTGTCGAGCACCGACCCGAACCTGCAGAACATCCCGATCCGCACCGAGGAGGGCCGCCGGATCCGGGAGGCGTTCGTGGTCGGGGAGGGCTACGAGAGCCTGATGACCGCCGACTACAGCCAGATCGAGATGCGGATCATGGCCCACCTGTCCGAGGACGCCCTGCTGACCGAGGCGTTCCGCTCCGGCCGCGACTTCCACTCGGTCACCGCGGCGCGGG
>JAICRS010000259.1 GCA_025966335.1 Nocardioidaceae bacterium | reverse complement strand
GTCCCCGAAGACCCAGTCGGCGCTGCTCGAGTGCATGGAGGAGCGTCAGGTCACCGTCGACAACAACACCTACTCGCTCGAGTCGCCGTTCATGGTGATCGCCACCCAGAACCCGATCGAGATGGAGGGCACCTACGCGCTGCCCGAGGCGCAGCGGGACCGGTTCATGGCGCGGGTGTCGATGGGCTACCCGGTCGAGGCCGCGGAGATCGCGATGCTGTCCTCGCACACCAAGACCAACCCGCTCGACGACCTCGAGCCGGTCACCGACGCCGGCGAGATCCGCAAGCTGATCGACATCGTCGGCGGCGTCTACGTCGCCGAGTCGGTGCAGCGGTACGCCGTCGCGATCACCACCGCCACCCGCCGCTCACCCGAGCTGATGCTGGGTGCGTCGCCGCGCGCCACCCTGCACCTGGTCCGCGCGGCCAAGGCGGCCGCCGCGATCGCCGGCCGCGACTACGTGATCCCCGACGACGTCCAGGGGCTGGCCGTGCAGGTGCTCGCGCACCGACTGCTGCCCACGGTGGAGGCGTCGATGAGCGGACGCACCACCGACGCCGCCCTCCAGCAGATCGTGGCGGGCGTGGCGATGCCTGAGAGCCGTCGCTCCGCGACCTGAGACGGGACCCACCATGCGCGAGGCGATGTCGGCGATGACCACCCGAGGCCGGGCGTTCCTGGCTGCCGGGATCACCGCCGCCGTCTGCGCGATCGTGCTCGGCCAGCAGGACCTGCTCCGGATCGGCGTGCTGCTGGTCGCGCTCCCGCTGGTCACCGCGTTCTTCCTCGGCCGCAGCCGCTACCGGCTCGGCCTGGTCCGCACGGTCACCCCCTCCCAGGTCGAGGCCGGCCAGCAGGCCCGGGTGCAGCTCGACCTGACCAACGACGGCCGGATGCCGACCGGGCTGCTGCTGCTCGAGGACCAGGTCCCCTACGTGCTCGGCACCCGGCCGCGGTTCGTGGTCGACCGGATGGGCCCGAAGTGGAAGCGCTCGGTCGGCTACGTGATCCGCTCCGACCTTCGCGGCAAGTACGCCGTCGGCCCCATGACCGTGCGGCTCTCCGACCCGTTCGGCCTCGTCGAGCTGGACCGGGCCTTCCAGACCACCACCTCGCTCGTGGTCACCCCGCGCGTGGTGCCGCTGCCGGCGATCCCGCTCTCGGGTGCCTGGACCGGGTCCGGCGACAACCGCCCACGCGCGTTCGCCACCGGCAGCGCCGAGGACGTCACCGTGCGTGAGTACCGCCGCGGCGACGACCTGCGCCGGGTGCACTGGCGCAGCAGCGCCCGGGTCGGTGAGCTGATGGTGCGGCGCGAGGAGCAGCCCTGGCAGTCGCGGGCGACCCTGTTCATCGACAACCGCAAGTTCTCCCACCGCGGCAGCGGCGCCGCCTCCTCGCTCGAGCACGCGGTCTCGATCGCCGCGTCCGTCGGCGTGCACCTGATCCAGCGCGGCTTCGTGGTCCGGCTGGTGACCGCCAGCGGCGAGGAGGCCGGCGGCTCCTGGCACGAGCGTGGCGGCGCGGCCGCCGAGACCGGCCCGCTGCTGGAGGCGCTCGCCGTGCTCACCGAGGTCGACCGCCAGCACCTCGACACCCGGTGGCTGCAGGACGCCGGCCACTCCGGCCTGCTGATCGCGGTGCTCGGTGACGTCGCCGACCACGACAAGCCGGCGTTCTCCCGGATGCGGCACTCGGCTGCGAGCACGATGGCGGTGGCCCTGGACGCGCACGCCTGGTCCCGCGGGCCGGTCGCCGCCTCGGCCGTCAACGACGGCACCAACGCGGCCTGGCTCAAGGCGCACGGTTGGAAGGCCGTCACCGCCGGACCGCAGGACCAGGTCGCCAGCGTGTGGCAGGAGCTGGGTCTGGCCAGCCGGGCCAAGTCCGGCCCGCCGAAGGCTGCCCCCGCACCGGAGGCCGTGTCATGACCGAGCTGCACCTGCGCTGGCCGGGGACCATGGTCAACTCGCTGCTGGCCGGCCTCACCAGCTGGATCGCGCTGTGGGCGTGGTCCGGGTTCGTCGAGAGCGCCAGCGGGTTCCTCGTGCCCTGCCTCGGCGCCGCGTTCATGGTCGCGGTCAGCGGCATGCTGATGCGCTCCGCGCGGGTGCCGGCGCTGCTGGTGCCGTTCGGACAGGTGGCTGTCCTGCTGGTCTGGCTGAACCGGACCTGGGCCGGCGAGCTCACCCTCGGCGGGTGGATCCCCACTCCCTCCTCCATGGAGGAGGTCGGCCTGCGGATCCAGGCGGGCGCGGACGCGGCGCAGTCGTTCGCCGCACCGGTGCCCGAGAGCATCCCGCAGATCTACGCGCTGCTGATCATCGCCGGGGCCGGCACCGCGGTGCTGGTCGACTTCCTCGCCTGCGGGCTGCGCCGGGTGCCGCTCGCCGGCCTGCCGCTGCTGGCCGTCTACACCGCCCCGGTGAGCATCCTCGACGACGGGGTGTCCTGGTGGGGCTTCGCGCTCGGCGCGATCTCGTTCCTGTTCCTGCTGGCCAGCGAGGAGGCCCGCCGGCTGGCGAACTGGGGCCGGCAGATCTCCGGCAGCCAGAAGGTCTTCGACACCCTCGGCACCAACGTCAGCACGGCGGCGGTGCGCTCGTCTGCGCGCAAGATCGGCTTCACCGCCACCGGCCTGGCCGTGATCATCCCGATCTTCATCCCCACCCTGAGCGCCTCCCTGTTCGACGGAAGCGGTCCCGGCGGGGACGGCGACGGCGAGTCGGTGTCGATCTCCAACCCGATGGTCGACCTCAAGCGTGACCTGTCGCGTGGCCAGGACGTGGACCTGTTGTGGGTCACCACGCAGGACCCCGACCCGTCGTACCTGCGGATCTCGGTGCTCGACTCCTTCGACGGGGCGACCTGGAAGCCGTCGGGCCGCGACATCCCGGTCGAGCAGCGCGCGGAGGGCCGGATGCCGAGGCCGCCTGGTCTGGAGCCGGACGTGCCGCGCACCGAGGTGCCCTGGCAGATCGAGATCGGCTCCGAGTTCGACTCGCGGTGGCTGCCGGCGCCGTACCCGGTGTACTCCATCGAGGCCGAGGGCGACTGGCGCTACGACACCAGCACGCTGGACTTCATCAGCGCCGCGGACGGCCAGGACACCCGCAACATGAACTACACGCTCGACGCGCTGGACCTCGACATCTCCGCGGAGCACCTGGCCTCGGCCGGTCCGACCGCGGAGGAGATCTTCACCCCGTACACCGCGCTGCCCGAGTCGCTGCCCGAGTCGGTGGTGGACCTGGCCGACTCGCTCACCGAGGAGACCGTCGGCCGGTTCGAGAAGGCGGTCCGGCTCCAGCAGTGGTTCCGCGAGGACGGCGGGTTCGAGTACTCGCTCGAGCGCTCCCCCGGCAACGGCGTCGACGAGCTCGAGGAGTTCCTCGGCGACGGGCCCGACAGCCGGGTCGGCTACTGCGAGCAGTTCGCCGCGGCGATGGCGGTGATGGGACGCGCGATCGGGATCCCGTCCCGGGTCGCGGTCGGCTTCCTGAGGCCGCAGCGGGTCGAGGGCGACACCTGGGTCTACAGCGCGCACGACCTGCACGCGTGGCCGGAGATGTACTTCGAGGGCACCGGCTGGGTCCGCTTCGAGCCGACCCCGCAGACCCGGGCGAACGGCGTCCCGGCCTACACCACCCAGGGCCTGCCCGGCGAGGAGCCGACCTCGAACACGTCGTCGCGGGCGCCGAACCAGGGCCCGCAGCGCATCGACGAGGAGGAGAGCGCCGTCCCCGCCCCGGTCGACGCCGCCGGTGGGTCCGGCTCGAGCGGCACCACCCGCAACTACCTGGTCGGCTTCCTCGGCGCGGTCCTGGCGCTCGCGCTGCTCGCCGGTCCGCGCGTGGCCCGGGTCCTGGTCCGGCGCCGCCGTTGGGCCGCCGCGCAGTCACCGGTCGAGGTCGCCGAGGCGGCGTGGAGCGAGCTGCGGGACAGCGCCCTCGACCTGGGCCTGCCCTGGGACGACT
>JAICRS010000265.1 GCA_025966335.1 Nocardioidaceae bacterium | reverse complement strand
CGAGGAGGTACCAGAGGCCCCGGTCGGAGAACACCTCGACGCGCGGGTCGGCCGTCGCGAAGGCCAGGATCACGCCCGAGAGGGCCGCGGCCAGCAACAGGGCGCCGGTGAGGTCCGCCTCACGGGCGGTCGCGGCCCAGCCGCGGAGGTCGACCAGCGGCCGGCTGGCGGTCAGCGTGCGTACCAGGAACAGCACACCGGCGACGATGGCGACCGCGCCGACGGGGGTCAGCCAGCGGCCGTCACCGGCGAAGGGGACGAAGGCAGCGCCCCAGGTGAGGTCGCGCAGCAGTGGCGGTGGTCTGACGAAGACCAACGCCCCGGCGACCAGGGTGACGAGCAGCAGCAGGACCCCCGGCCAGTCGAAGCGGCCGGTCGGGGGACTGCGGTCACCGGCCAGGCGGCGGATGGCGACCGCCAGGACCAGGCCGACGACCAGGTTCACCACGAAGATGATTCGCCAGTCGGCCACCGACAGCACGACCGCGCCGAAGAGCGGACCGAGCACGCTGCCGATCTCCTGGACCGCGGAGACGACGCCCAGGGGCACCCCGCGTCGTTCGACGGGGTAGAGGTCGGCGACGAGCGCGAGCGTCGCGGGCACGAGACCGCCGCCGCCGACGCCCTGGAGGAACCGGCCGGCCACCAGCGTGGGCATGTCGTAGGCGAGGGCGGTCAGCAGGGAACCCGCGGCGAAGACGACGAGGGCAGCGACCAGGACGGGTACCCGGCCGCGCAGGTCCGCGATCCGGCCGATCAGCGGGAGCATCGCGACGTACCCGAGCAGGAAGCCCGATACGATCGGCGCGGCCTTCTGGAGCTGGTCGATGGGCACGCCGACCGCGGCCATCATCTCCGGGAGCGCGAGCACCACGACGTACGTGTCGGCGGCCGCGAACGCGACCGCGACCGCCGCCAACGCCAGGAGCGTCCGCGGCCGGGTGGAGGCGCTCACGGTGCCGTGATGTCCTGGGTGGTGCCGTACTCCTCGAACCCGACGGTGTAGGTGTTCGGTTCGGCGCCGGAGTAGAAGACCCCGGTCAGCGCCAGCTCCCGCAGCTCGTCGTCCTCGGTGACCTGGGCGGTGAGGTCGAAGTCGCCCGAGGCGCCGGGGATGACCTTGTCGACGACCTCGCCGGGGACCGAGCCGGTGTAGGTCGTGAGGATCTCGCTGTTGTCGGCCCCGCCGCGCACGCTCTCGCCCTTCTCGAGGTCGGTGGCCGACTCCAGGATCGCGGCGAAGCCGTCGTCGGGGGAGAGGAACCCGGCCGGGTCGGGGGCGCCGTACTCCTCCGGGTCGACGGGCGACCAGCCGGGCGTGAGCGGGATCTGGGCGAACACGTCGTCGTCGACGGCGATGACCGGCACCTCGAACGCCTGCCCGGTGAGCAGGACGGTCAGCGTGCCCTCGAAGGCCGGGGCGTCGGTGGCGACGCCGACCGCCTTCTGGATCGCGTTGATGCCCTCGGGCAGGTCGTCGGTGCTGAGGGAGAGCTGGACGCCGGAGGTGTCGGTGAGGGTCGTGGCCGCGGCGGCCACCACGTCCTCGGGGGACCTCTCGTCGGCCGCCGGACCGCTGGGGTCGTCGCCGCTGCAGGCGGTCAGCGCGGAGGTCAGGGCCGCGGCGGCGGTGATCCGAGTCAGCCCGGTTCTCAGCACCGGGTCAGCCTCGCACACCGGTCAGCGCGGCCGCCGCGGTTGCGACAGGTCCCGCGCAGGCGGCGATGGGCTGTGAGCCGGGCGTGCCCGAGCCGTCGCGCCGACCCGTCGGCGCGGGCAGGTCGACGGGTGCTCCGCTGGCCGCGGCGGCGCGTGCGGGCGCGGCACCGGCCCACGCGAGCACGAGGGTGTCCTCGCCCTTGAGGAACCGGTGACAGCGCACGCCGCCGGTGGCGCGGCCCTTGGCGGGGTACTCGGCGAAGGGCGCGACCTTGAGCGCGCCGGGCTCGGTGCCGGGCAGCGCCGATGAGGCGCCGGACGCGGTGACCACGACGGCGTCCGCCGTGGGGTCGAGCGACCCGAACCAGACGACCCGCTCACCGCTCGAGACGCGCACGCCGGCCATGCCGCCGCCTGCTCGACCCTGGGGACGGACGCCGTCGGCGCCGAAGTGCAGGAGCTGGGCGTCGGACGTGATGAAGCACAGCGTCTCGGTGCCGGTCACGAGGTCGGTGGCGCCGACGACCTCGTCGCCGTCCTTGAGCCCGATGACCTCCCAGTCGTCACGGTTGCTGAGCACCTCGGGGTTGACCCGCTTGACCACGCCCTGACGGGTGCCCAGGGCGAGCCCGGGGCCGTCGGTGCGCAGCGCCGTGAGGGCCAGTGCGCGCTCGCCGTTCTCGAGGGACAGCACCTCGCTGACGGGCAGCCCGCCCTGGAGGTGGGGGTCGTTGGCGGACGGCGGGAGGCCCGGCAGGTCGAGCACCCCGATCCGGATCACCCGGCCGCGGCTGGTGAGCACCCCGACCTCGCCCCGCGCGGTCGTGCGCACCACGGAGACCACCACGTCGTGGTTGGCCCGGTCTCCGCCCTGGCCCGGCACCTCGTCCGAGGACGACCGGGCCAGCAGCCCGGAGGAGGACAGGTAGGCGAAGCAGGGGTCGTCAGCGACCTCGAGCGGCGTGCTGGCGGCGGTGACGGCCGTCCCTGCGGACTCGAGCAGGACGGTCCGCCGCGGGGTGCCGAACGTCTTGGCCACCTCGGTGAGCTCGTCGGAGACGACCTTCCAGCGGAGCTGCTCGTCTCCGATGATCGCGTCGAGACCCTCGATCGTGACCTCGAGCTCGGACTGCTCCTTCTCGAGCTCGATGCGCGAGAACTTGGTCAGCCGGCGCAGCGGCATCTCGAGGATGTAGTCGGCCTGGATCTCCGTCAGGTCGAAGACCTGGATCAGCCGCTCCTTGGCCATGGCGGTGTTGTCGCTGGTGCGGATCAGCTGGATGACCTCGTCGATGTCGATGATGGCGATGAGCAGACCCTGGACGAGGTGCAGGCGGTCGGCGGCCTTTCCGCGCCGGAAGACCGAACGTCGCCGGACCACCTCGAAGCGGTGGTCGAGGAAGACCCGAAGCAGCTCGCGCAGCCCGAGCGTGCGCGGCTGGCCGTCGACCAGGGCGACGGTGTTGATGCCGAAGGAGTCCTCCATCGCCGTCTGTTTGTAGAGCTGCTCCAGGAGGGCCTCGGGGTGGAAGCCGTTCTTCACCTCGATGACCAGCCGCATGCCCTTCGCGCGGTCGGTGAGGTCCTTGATGTCGGAGATGCCCAGCAGCTTCTTGGTCTGCACCAGCGTCTTGATCCGCTCGACGACCCTCTCGGTGCCGACGCCGTACGGCAGCTCGGTGACCACGATGCCCTTGCGGCGGCCGAGGTTCTCGATCCGCGCGGTGGCCCGCATCCGGAAGCTGCCACGACCGGTCTCGTACGCCTCCTTGACTCCGTCGAGCCCGACGATCTTGCCGCCGGTCGGCAGGTCCGGCCCCGGGATGAAGCGCATCAGCGCGTCGACGCTCGCGTCCGGGTGCTTGATGAGGTGGCGCAGCGCCTGGACGACCTCGACGAGGTTGTGCGGCGCGATGTTGGTGGCCATGCCGACCGCGATGCCGGTCGTGCCGTTCACGATCAGGTGCGGGATCGCCGCCGGCAGCACGCTGGGCTCGGTCTCGCGGGAGTCGTAGTTGGGCCGGAAGTCGACGGTGTCCTCGAGGATGCCGTCGGTCATCGCCACCGCGGGCGGCGCCATCCGGCACTCGGTGTACCGCATTGCTGCGGGGGAGTCGTCGGGCGAGCCGAAGTTGCCGTGGCCGTCGACCGTGCGCAGCCGCAT
>JAICRS010000110.1 GCA_025966335.1 Nocardioidaceae bacterium | reverse complement strand
CGAACTGCCACATCACATCCGGGTCCTCCGGCGAGCCGAAGTTCAGGCAGTCGCTGATCGCGAGCGGTCGGGCGCCGGTGGTGGCGACGTTGCGGTAGGACTCGGCGAGCGCGAGCTGCGCGCCGGCGTACGGGTCGAGCTTGGCGAACCGGCCGTTGCAGTCGGTGGACACCGCGACGCCGAGGTTGGTCTCCTCGTCGACGCGGACCATCCCGGAGTCCTCGGGCTGCGCGAGCACGGTGTTGCCCTGCACGTAGCGGTCGTACTGGTCGGTGATCCACGACTTGTCGCACAGGTTCGGGCCGGCCACCATCCGCAGCAGGGTGTCCTTCAGCTCCGCGCCGGTCGACGGCCGCGGCAGGTCCTCGGCGCGGTCGGCCTGCAGGGCGTCCTGCCAGTCCGGCCGGGCGAACGGGCGCTGGTACGTCGGGCCCTCGTGCGCCACGGTCCGCGGGGGTACGTCGACCACCGTCTCCCCGTGCCACTCGATGGTCAGCCGGCCCGAGTCGTTGACCTCACCGACAACCGTGGCGTCGACGTCCCACTTCTCGCAGACCTTGAGGAACCGCTCCACGTCGGCCGGCTCCACGACGGCCATCATCCGTTCCTGCGACTCGCTCATCAGGATCTCTTCGGGCGCGAGCGTGGAGTCGCGCAACGGGACCCGGTCCAGCCAGACGTGCATGCCGCCGTCGCCGGCGCTGGCGAGCTCGGAGGTCGCGCAGGACAGGCCGGCGCCGCCGAGGTCCTGGATGCCGACCACGAGGTCCTCGGCGAAGATCTCCAGGGTGCACTCGATCAGCAGCTTCTCCTGGAACGGGTCGCCGACCTGGACCGCCGGCCGCTTGGTCGGGCCGGTGGACTCGAACGTCTCGGACGCGAGCACGGACACGCCCCCGATCCCGTCGCCACCGGTCTTCGCGCCGTAGAGGATCACCTGGTTCCCGGCGCCGGACGCCTTCGCGAGGTGCAGCTGCTCGTGGCGCATCACGCCCACGCAGAGCGCATTCACCAGCGGGTTGCCGGCGTACGTCTCGTCGAAGACCGCCTCACCGCCGATGTTCGGCAGGCCCAGGCAGTTGCCGTAGCCGCCCACGCCGGCGACGATCCCGGGCAGCACCCGGTGGGTGTCCGGTGCGTCGAGGGGGCCGAAGCGCAGCGGGTCCATCACCGCGACCGGGCGGGCGCCCATCGCCAGGATGTCGCGGACGATGCCGCCGACGCCGGTGGCCGCACCCTGGTAGGGCTCGACGTACGACGGGTGGTTGTGCGACTCGACCTTGAACGTGACGGCATACCCGTCACCGATGTCGACCACGCCGGCGTTCTCGCCGATGCCGACCATCAGGTGCTCGCGCATCTCGTCGGTGACCTTCTCGCCGAACTGCTTGAGGTGCACCTTGCTCGACTTGTAGGAGCAGTGCTCGCTCCACATCACCGAGTACATCGCCAGCTCGCTGGAGGTGGGCCGGCGGCCGAGGATCTCGCGGATGTTGGCGTACTCGTCGGACTTCAGGCCCAGGTCGGCCCAGGGCTGCTGCCGGTCCGGGGAGGCGGAGGCGTGGTCGACGGTGTCGAGCCGGTTGATGTCGTGAGGGCGCTGTTCAGTCACCGAGTCAGGCTTTCGGACGGTTCTCGCACGGGCGTCGGGCTCCGCTCAATCTACCCGCCGCGCCGGTGCCCGCCGAGGTTCGGGTCTCGCGGATCTTTACTTTCCTCTGGCAGGGTATGACCACCCACCGCCGAGACGGCTCCCCGGAGGACCTCATGCAACGTCGTTCACTGCTCAAGGCCGGGCTGGTCCTGCCGGCCGCCGCCGCGTTGCCCGCAGGAGGCGCCCTGCTGAGCCCGGCGGAGGCGGCGCCGCGGGTGAGCAAGGTGCTGGCCCGCAACATCGACGTGCCGTGGGGGATCGCGTTCCTGCCGAGCGGCGACGCGCTCGTTTCCGAACGGGACACCGGCCGGATCCTGCGGGTGCGCAAGCGCGGCGGCTACCGGTCGGTGGGGAGGGTCCGCGGCGTGGTCAGCAACGCGTCGGCCGGCGGGGAGGGCGGCCTGCTCGGCCTGGCGCTGCACCCGAACTTCCGCCGGAACCGGTGGGTCTACGCCTTCATGACCTCCCGCACCGACAACCGGGTGGTGCGGATGCGCTTCCGCCGGGGCCGGCTCGGCAAGAAGCAGGTGGTCCTCAAGGGGATCCCCAAGGCGCTGCACCACAACGGTGGCGGGCTCGCCTTCGGCCCGGGCGGGCACCTGTTCATCTCCACCGGCGACGCCGAGAACGGCTCCGCCGCCCAGGACCGGGGGTCGCTCGCCGGGAAGATCCTGCGGGTGACCCCGCGCGGCCGGGTCCCCGCCGGCAACCCGTTCGGCAACCGCACCTGGAGCTACGGGCACCGCAACCCGGAGCAGATCACGTTCGGCCCGGACGGGCGGCTGTGGGCCAGCGAGTTCGGCGAGAAGAGCAAGGACGAGCTGAACCACATCGTCAAGGGCCGCAACTACGGCTGGCCCCACGTCGAGGGCAAGGACGGCCGCGGCGGCTTCCGGGACCCGCTCGCGCAGTGGGACACCGACGACTGCTCGCCGAGCGGCCTCGCGGTCGCCCGGGGCCGCGCCTGGTTGGGTGCCCTCCAGGGTGAGTGTGTCTACTCGGTGGTGCTGAGCGGCCGGCGCAAGGGCCGCAAGCGACGCTACTTCGCGGGCCGGTTCGGCCGGATCCGTTCGGTGGCTGCGGCCCCGGACGGTTCGCTGTGGGTCACCACGTCCAACCGCGACGGCCGCGCGACCCCCGGTCGCACCGACGACCGGATCTTCCGGGTCCGCATCGACTGACCGGAGGCCTGGCAGGATCGGCGCATGAGACCGATCGTCCCGGCGGGCCGCGTGGTGGGCCTGGATGTGGCCCGCTGCCTGGCCCTGATCGGGATGATCGCCACCCATGCCCTGGTCGCGGTCGACGAGGACGGTGTCACCTTCGTCCAGCAGCTGGCCGGTGGCCGGGCGTCGGCGTTGTTCGCGGTGCTCGCCGGGGTGAGCCTGGCGCTGATGACCGGCGGCTCGAGCCCGGTGCGCGGCCGGGAGCGGGAGGCGGCCGCGGGTGGCCTGGTCGTCCGGGCGCTGATCGTCGCGGGGATCGGGATGGCGCTCGGCGGCCTCGGTTCGGGGATCGCGATCATCCTGACCTACTACGGTCTGCTGTTCCTGCTCGGGATCCCCTTTCTCCGGTTGCGGGCACGGTCCCTTGCCGTGCTCAGTGGCATCTGGCTGCTCGTCGTACCGGTGCTCTCCCACCTGCTGCGCCCGCACCTGCCGGACCCGACGCTGGCCAGTCCCCGCTTCGAGATGCTCACCGCGCCGTGGCAGCTGGTCACCGAGCTGGCGTTCACCGGCTACTACCCGGTCGTGCCGTGGATGGCCTATCTGCTGGCGGGGATGGCAGTCGGGCGGCTCGACCTGTCCCGCACGTCGAACGCGGTCCGGGTGCTGGTGTCGGGGGCGCTGGTCGCGGCGGCGAGCTGGTTCCTCTCCGAAGCACTGCTCGCCCGGCCCGGTGTGATGGAGACGCTGCAGCGCACGTACGACGCACCGCGGGCCGGTGAGCTCGAGGAGGTGCTGGCGCACGGGCTCTTCGGCACCACGCCGACCGGGTCCTGGTGGTGGCTGGCGGTCAAGGCGCCGCACTCGGGTACACCGTTCGACCTGGCGCACACGATCGGCTGCGCGCTGCTGGTGATCGGGGCGTGCCTGCTCGTCAGCCGGTTGGCGCCCCAGGTGATCGCGGTCGTGTTCGGTGCGGGCGCGATGACGCTGACCCTCTACAGCCTGCACGTGGTGATGCGGATGCCGCAGATCTGGCCCGAGGACAACACCGAGACGTTCGTGAAGCACGTGCTGCTGGTGGTCTCGATCGGGGCGCTGTTCCGGCTCCGCGCGGTCCGGGGCCCGTTGGAGGCGATCGTCAAGCAGCTCTCCGACACCGCGCGGGAGTCGGTGCGCCGGACGGCCGGTTAGACGTTCGCGAGCGCCTTGATCGCGGAGGTGAAGAACGCCAGCCCGTCGGTCCCGGGACCGGTGAGGTCCTCGACGGCGTGCTCGGGGTGCGGCATCAGGCCGACCACGTTGCCGCGGTCGTTGGCGATCCCGGCGATGCCGCGCACCGAGCCGTTCGGGTTGGCGCCGACGTAGCGGGCCACGACCCGCCCCTCGCCCTCGAGCATGTCCAGCGTCGCCTCGTCCGCGACGAACCCGCCCTCACCGTTCTTGAGCACGATCGTGATCTCGGCGCCCGCGTCGTACTCGTTGGTCCACGCGGTCGCGTTGTTCTCGATCCGCAGGCGCTGGTCGCGGCAGATGAACTTGCGATGGTCGTTGCGGATCAGGGCGCCGGGGAGCAGGTGCGACTCGCAGAGGATCTGGAAGCCGTTGCAGATGCCGAGCACCGGCATCCCCTTCTCCGCCGCGGCGACGACCTCGGTCATCACCGGCGCGAACCGGGAGATCGCGCCGCAGCGCAGGTAGTCGCCGTAGGAGAACCCGCCGGGCAGGACCACCGCGTCCACACCTTGGAGGTCGTGGTCGCCGTGCCAGAGCGCGACCGGCTCCGCGCCGGCGAACCGCACCGCGCGGCGGGCGTCGACGTCGTCGAGCGAGCCGGGGAAGGTGACGACGCCGATCCTCACCGGGTCACCTCGACCGGCTCGGCGTGCACGTGGAAGTCCTCGATCACCGGGTTGGACAGCAGGGTCTCCGCGATGGTGTGGATCTCGGTGAGCCGCTCGTCGGTGAGCTCGCCGTCCACCTCGAGCTCGAACCGCTTGCCCTGGCGTACGTCGCTGATCCCCTCGAACCCGAGCCGGGGCAGGGCGCCCTGCACGGCCTTGCCCTGCGGGTCGAGGATCTCGGGCTTGAGCATGACGTCGACGACGACACGGGGCACGGAAGGCTCCTTGGGACGTGGGGGGCTCTCGGCGCTCAGTCTAGGTGATCGCCGGCGACCCCTCGGACCGGCACTCGACAGCCGGGAGCCCCGGAACCCCGGCGTGTCGCGGGGTCCCGGGGCTCGAGTGCCGGTCGGTGTGGCTGCGGGCTCAGCTGAGCTCGCGCTTGAGGATCTTGCCGGTCGAGGTCATCGGCAGCTCGGGCGCGAACTCGACGACGCGGGGGTACTTGTAGGTCGCCATCTGCTCCTTGCACCAGCCGATCAGCTCGTCCTCGGTGACGTCCACGCCGGGCGTCTTGATGACGTACGCCTTGATCTCCTCGCCGTGGCTCTCGTGCGGCACCCCGATCACCGCGGCCAGCGACACCGCGTCGTGGGTCATCAGCACCTCCTCGATCTCACGGGGGTACACGTTGAACCCGCCGCGGATGATCAGGTCCTTGGCCCGGTCGACGATGTAGTAGAAGCCGTCCTCGTCGCGGCGGGCGAGGTCACCGGTGCGGAACCAGCCGTCCTTCATCACCTCGGCGGTGGCCTCGGGGCGCTTGTAGTAGCCCTTCATGATGTTGTGGCCGCGGATCGCGATCTCACCTATCTCGTCGGCTCCCTCGATGGTCTTCCACTCGTTGTCGACGAGCTTGACCTCGATGCCCCAGATCGGGACGCCGATCGAGCCGGGCCGCGGGTCCCGCTCCGGGTCGCTGAACGTGGCCACCGGGGAGGTCTCCGAGAGGCCGTAGCCCTCGAGAATCTGTACGCCGAACCGCTCCTTGAACTGCTTGAGGATCTCGACGGGCAACGCGGACCCGCCGGCGACGGCCTGGCGCAGGTTGCCAGCGATCTTCTTCACGTCGACGGTCTCGTCGAGTGCCCCGAGCAGCCCCCAGTACATCGTCGGCACCCCGGCGAACATGGTGATGCTCTCCTTCTGCATCAGCCCGATCGCCTGCTGGGCGTCGAACCGGGGCAGCATCACCAGGGTGGCGGAGACCAGGAAGCCGGCGTTCATGTTCACTGTCTGCCCGAACGAGTGGAACAGCGGCAGCACCACCAGATGGGTGTCGTGCTTGGAGGACACCGAGTCGAACAACCGGTTGGCGGTGACCGCGTTCATCACCATGTTGGCGTGCGAGAGCTCCGCGCCCTTGGGCTGCCCGGTGGTGCCACTGGTGTAGAGGATGACCGCGGTGTCGTTGGGCTCGGTGGCCACCGACTCGAAGACCGGGGAATGGCCATGCATCGCCTGGCCGAGGGTCTCCGTGCCCTCGACGCTCGACGGGGCCGACGGGTCGGCCATGATCATGAAGAAGCTCTCGCAGCCCTCGGCGTCCTGGAACCCGGCGTACCCGTCGGTGCCCATCGGCAGGTCGGGGGTGCCCTGGAAGCAGAAGTAGGCCTTCGCGTCCGAGTCGTTGAGGTGGTAGGCGATCTCGCGGCCCTTGAGGAGCACGTTGAGGGGCACGACCACCGCGCCGGCCTTGAGGATCCCGTAGTAGATGATCGGGAAGAACGGCAGGTTCGGACACGACAGTGCGACCTTGTCGCCGGGCTGGATCCCTCGGGCGACGAGCAGGTTCGCGACCTGGTTGGCCGCACCGTTCACCTGGGCGTAGCTGAGCCTGGTGTCGCCGAGGACGACGGCGTCGCGGCTCGGGTGCGACCGGGCGCTGTCCTCCAGGAACAATGACAGGTTGAGCACGTGTGTACCTCCGTATGGTCAGAACTTCTGGCCGGTCAACAGCTCGAATGCTTCGATGTAGCGGGCGCGGGTGCGCTCGACCACCTCTTCGGGCAGCGGCGGTGGCGCTGCTCCGGAGTCCTTGGACCATCCGCTCGCGGGTGAGGTGAGCCAGTCGCGCACGATCTGTTTGTCGTACGACGGCTGGGCCTGCCCTGGCTGCCAGAGGTCGGCCGGCCAGAACCGTGACGAGTCCGGGGTGAGGACCTCGTCACCGAGAACGATGACCGCCTGGCCGTCCGCGTCGCGGCGAGAACCGAACTCCAGCTTCGTGTCGGCGAGGATGATCCCGCGGGTGCGGGCGATCGTCTCGGCCCGTTCGTAGACGCGCATGGTCAGCGTGCGCAGCTCGGCGGCCGCGTCCTCGCCGATCGCATGCACCACCGCGTCGTACGACACGTTCTCGTCGTGGTCGCCGAGGGCCGCCTTGGTGGCTGGGGTGAAGATCGGCTCGGGCAGCCGGCTGCCGTCCTCGAGACCCTCCGGCAGCGGCACGCCGCAGACCTCGCCGGTGGCCCGGTAGTCGAGGAGACCGGAGCCGGTGAGGTAGCCGCGGGCCACGCACTCGACGGGGTACATGTCGAGCTCCTCGCAGACCACCGCGCGACCCTTGACCGAGGCCGGCACGTCGGTCGAGACAATGTGGTTCGGCACGAGCTCGCGGAGCTGGTCGAACCACCACAGCGACATCTGGGTGAGGATCGCGCCCTTGTCGGGGATGACCGTGTCGAGCACGTGGTCGTAGGCCGAGATCCGATCCGAGGCGACCATCAGCAGCCGGCCGTCGGCGAGCCGGTACAGGTCGCGCACCTTGCCGGAGTGGATGTGCTCGGCCCCGTCGATCGGTGGTGCGGGCGGGATCCCGGCGGCGCTCATGGGGCAACCCTACCGACGACCCCCTCCCCCCGTTGAGACGCGCCCTTTTCCCCGTTCAGACGCGACTTTCTCGCCGTCGAGACGCGACCTTCTTCCGAGCCGAACCGCTGGTTCCTCCCGATTGCCGGGTAGCCGATACTGGTCTCGTGTCGACAAAGTCCCGGGTGCCCATGGGCCTTCTGGTGCACCTGCGACATGCTCGCGACCTGGCCGACCGGCACTACGCGGAGCCGCTGGACCTGCAGGCACTGGCCGATGCCGCCGGCGTCTCGAAGTACCACTTCCTGCGCTGCTTCTCCTTCGAGTACGGACAGACCCCGGCGCAGTACCTCCGGCATCGACGCATCGAGCGGGCCCAGGACCTGCTGCGGGCCACCAACCTGACCGTCACCGAGACCTGCCACCTGGTCGGTTTCACCAGCCTGGGCTCGTTCAGCTCCACGTTCCGCGAGCTGGTCGGGGTGAGCCCGTCGGCGTACCAGGCGAAGTACGCCGAGACCGGCGCGCCACGGATCCCGGGCTGCTACGTGTTCATGCACGGGCTCAGCGACAGGGCACCCAAGGACCCCGCAATCGCGGAGAAGCAGCGGACCGACGTGGCGCCGTAGGTTGTGGTCATCGACAACCGAGAGGACTTCCCGTGATCACCAACATCTCGCTGCTCACCCTGTACGTCACCGACCAGGACGAGGCCCGCGACTTCTACGTCGACAAGCTGGGATTCGTCGCGAAGACCGACGTCTCGATGGGCGACGGTTTCCGCTGGGTCACCATCGGCCATCCAGACCAGCCCGAGCTCCAAGTGACGTTGATGGTGCCCGGTCCGCCGCTGGACCCGGACATGGCGCAGGCGGTCGAGCGCGCGCTGGCCAAGGGCAGCATGGGCGGCTTCGGGCTCAGCACCGACAACTGCCAGAAGACGTACGACGACCTGGTCGCGCAGGGCGTCGAGTTCCCGCAACCGCCCTCGGAGCGTCCCTACGGCGTGGAGGCCGTCATGCGCGACAACTCCGGTAACTGGCTGGTGCTCGTCGAGCCGCGGGAGTACTCCGGCGAGGACTTCCCCCACTGAGCCGGACGCGAAAAAGTCACGTCTCACCCGCGAATTCCGCACGCCTCAACGGGGAAAAGGGCACGTCTCAACGGGAGGTGGGGGTGGGTCAGAGGATGGGGTTGGGGGTGTACGACGCGGCGGCGGGATGTCGCTTGGTGACCTCGTCGATGCGTCGTACGACGGCCTGGACCTGATCGACCGCGGCGCCGGTGAAGGTGATCGGCTCTGCGACGAGGGAGTCGAGCTGTTCCCGGCTGAGCCCGAGTCGTGGGTCGGCGGCGAGCCGGTCGAACACGTCGTTCTCCGCGGCGCCCTGCCGCATCTCGAGGGCCACGCCGACCGCGGCCTGCTTGATCGCCTCGTGGGCCGCCTCCCGACCGACGCCGTTGCGGACCGCGGCCATCAGCACCTTGGTGGTGGCCAGGAACGGCAGGTACCGGTCGAGCTCGCGCTGGACCACCGCGGGGAACGCGCCGAACTCGTCGAGCACGGTGAGGAAGGTCTGGAACAGCCCGTCGGCGGCGAAGAACGCGTCCGGCAGGGCGATCCGGCGGACCACCGAGCAGGACACGTCGCCCTCGTTCCACTGGTCGCCGGCCAGCTCGCCGACCATCGAGAGGTACCCGCGCAGCACCACCGCGAGCCCGTTCACGCGCTCACAGGACCGGGTGTTCATCTTGTGGGGCATGGCCGACGACCCGACCTGGCCGGGCAGGAAGCCCTCGCCGGCGAGGTCGGCGCCGGCCATGAGCCGGACGGTGACGGCCAGGCTCGAGGGCCCGGCCACCAGCTGGACCAGGG
>JAICRS010000084.1 GCA_025966335.1 Nocardioidaceae bacterium | reverse complement strand
GGTGGCGCCGCGCCTGGATCACCGGCGATACGGCCATCATGACCGAGCGAGCCCCCGATCCGAACCAAGAACCACTCGACCCGCTCGCCTCGGCGACGGCCGATCTCGGGCAGGTACAAGACCTGCTGAGAGCGGCCGGCCGCGGGGAGGCTGATGTCGACGCTCTGAAGGGTGCCCTCCAGGGCTACCTCGGAAAGCATGGCCCCACCCTGGAGCAATCCGCTGCGAGCCTGACGGAGGAGATGCGAAAGCAGACCCTTGCTGAGCTCTACAAGTGGCGGGCTCAGCTCAAGTCACAGCTCGGGGGTGGTAGCGACGCCGGCGCCGCTACCAAGGCGCGGACATCAGCGGCCACCGTGAACCCGGAACGCGACCCGCCCCGGACAGGCACCTAGGCGCGTCAACGCAGTTCTTGGATGCGGATCAGGTTTCCGGCGGGATCGCGGAAGGCGCAGTCGCGGATCCCGTAAGGCTGCTCGGTCGGCTCCTGGACCACCTCGGCGTCGCCGGCCTGCAGCCGCTCGAAGGTGCCGTCGAGGTCCTTCGTGGCCAACAGGATCCAGCCGTACGTGCCCTTGGCCATCATCTCGGCGATCGTGCGCCGCTCGTCGTCGGTGATGCCGGGGTCCACGGCCGGCGGCGCGAGGAGGATCGAGGTATCGGGCTGGTCGGGTGGGCCGACCGTGATCCAGCGCATCTTTCCTTTTCCGACGTCGGTGCGGACCTCGAAGCCCAGGGTGTCGCGGTAGAAGACCAGCGAGGCCTCCGGGTCGTCGTGCGGGAGCGAACTGGTGTGAATGGTGATGTCCATGGCAGTCAGGCTAGTTGTGGCTGGGGCTCGGTTGCTTCTCGATTCCTGACCGGTCTGGTGACCTGTTACGCCACGCAAGATGGCATCCCCAGTGCCCGGCCGACGAGTGCACCCTGCGGGCGAGCGTCTCGACGTTCAGCGGCTCGGCGTAGTCCCAGTCGATCCGGTCGCGAACCCGCCGCAGCGGTGCGAGATCGCGGGACTGTTGTGCCTCGACGCGAGCGCGCATCCATCCGGGCTGACACATCAGCGAACTTCGTTCATCGACTGTCCAGCGACACCCGACTCGTGCGATGTGGTCTCCCACGTGAACCCGTCGGGATCGGTGAAGGATCCGACACCGGTGCCGATCGTGAGCCGGTGTGATCCGGTGCCGTCGGCAGGGATCCCAGCGTTCTTCGCTAGGTGACGGCGCCCGTAGAGCCCCAGCGTGACCTGTGATCCGGGGGTGTCGAACTCGACGTACTTGCCTCCGAAGCTCCTCTTCACAGCGAGGCCGTGGTCGACGTAGAACCGCTTGCTCGCCTTGACGTCGGCAACTCCGAGCAGGAGCACCATCTGGTCGATCTCCCGCGTGGCCGGGCCGGTGTCCTTCTTGGCGGAACTTGCGATGGTCCAGATGGTCCCGTCGGGAGCTTGAAGGGCGCCGCCGTATCCCCAGAACGACTTCGCCGCCGGCTTCAGCAGCGAGGCGCCCGCAACGAGAGCGGTGTCGATGAGGCTGTTCACGTTGACCGGCTGGGACACGGTGAGGGACAGCGTGAATCCCCGGAAGCCGGACGTCGATGCGTCGCTGCACCGCAGCCGGATCTGCGTGTCCAGACCAAAGGCGGTGGAGTAGAAGTGGTTGGCGGCCGACGGGTCGGCCACCTCGAGGGTGATGGAATCGATGGAAGTCATGGCGACGACGCTAGATGTGGCTGTTCACAAGCGCTTCTCGATTCCTGACCTATCCAGGGCGGCCTCACGCACCACGCGTCATTCGGGATCGGCGAGAGCGCGTTCGGTCCCAAATGGCGCTGGAATCGCGCGCGGGACAACCATTCGGGACCGAACGGAGTCGGGGTATGCCAGGCGAAACCCGGCATTCGGCTCCTTTCGCCGCGAACCGGGCCCGGCTGATTCGAGGGCACAAAACCGGGCCTCCGATCGTTCTACTCAGTGGATGGGCTTACTCAAGCCTGTCTCCTCCATAGGGACACCCCCGGCGCTCCCCCGCTGCCGGGGGTGTTCTGAGGCGGCGGCTACACCACCGCGTCGGCTGGTGCCGAGGATCTCTCCAGGCACACCGCCGGCAGGTCGAACCAGCGCAGCTGCTCGAAGTCGGCGGACACGGCGTCCGGGTCGGGGTCGCCACCGGCCGGGGTCGATGCGGCCAGGATCGCGGCGCCCTCCTCGAGGTATCGCTTCAGCTCTGCCTCCGGTGCGCGGTCGCCGTGATGCGGGTACACCATCGACCCGTCCGCGGCGTAGCCGATCTGCCCCAGTCGCAGCGGCGGCTCGACCGGACCGTTCCGGTGCCGCCAGAGGCCGCGGGCCACGTCGAAGCGGTACTCCCCCAACAGCCGCCAGCCGTCGCGCGCCACCAGGCGCACCGCCTCGACCACGTAGTCGAAGACCGCCTCGGAGATGAAGTAGTTGAAGTTCACCCGGACCCAGCCCGGCTTGATCCCCTCACAACCGTGGGTGATCTCCCGCTCGAACGCGTGCGACCGGTCCAGGTCGATGCCGAGCAGCCGGTGGCCGTACGGCCCCGCGCACGAGCAGCCGCCGCGGGACTGGATGCCGAACAGGTCGTTGAGCACGGCGACGACGAAGTTGTGGTGCAGGTATCTGCCGTCCGGCGCCCGGACCACGAACGAGACGATGGACAGCCGTTCGGCATCGGGGTTACCGAGGATCTCGACAGCCGGCTCGTCCTGCCAGGCAGCCATCGCGGCTCGCAGGAAGTGCTCCTCACGTGCCCGGATCACGTCCAGCCCCACCGCCTCCTTGAGCTGGAACACCAGTCCTGCGCGGATCGAGTCGATGATCGCCGGGGTCCCGCCCTCCTCCCGCTGCTCCTGGTCGGACAGGTAGCGGTGCTCGATGGCGTTGACGTAGGCGACCGTGCCGCCACCGGGCACATCGGGCACCCGGTTGGTGAGGAGGTCCCGGCGTACGACGAGCACTCCCGGCGTGCTGGGTCCGCCGATGAACTTGTGCGGGCTCAGGAACACCGCGTCCTTGTAGGCAAGGGGATCCTCGCGCCCGCCGTACATCTCGATGTCGACGTAGGGCGCCGCGGCCGCGCAGTCCCAGAGCGACAGGGCGCCGTGCTCGTGGAGCAGCCGCGAGATGCCGTGGGTGTCGCTGATGATGCCGGTGACGTTGCTGGCCGCGGAGAACGAGCCGATCCGCAGGGGCCGGTCGGCATACCGCACCAGCTCCCTCTCCAGGAACGCGACGTCGATGTGCCCGTCGCAGTCGGGCGGGCAGACGACGACGTCGGCGACCGACTCGCGCCACGGCAGCTCGTTGGAGTGGTGCTCGAAGGGGCCGACGAACACGACCGGACGGTCTTCGGGCGCGATGGATGCGGTGAGGTGGTGGCGGTCCTCCAGCCCGGACGGGATCCGCAGCCCGAGGATCGCCACCAGCTTCGCGATCGCCCCCGTGCTGCCCGAGCCGGCGAAGATCACCGCTGTCTCGTCGTCGCCGCCGACGGCGTCGCGGATGATCGCGCGCGCGTCCTCGCGCAGTCGCGTGGTCTGCAGGCCGGTGCCGCTGGACTCGGTGTGCGTGTTGGCGTAGCGGGGCAGCACCTCGAAGCGGATGAACTCCTCGATGAAGTCGAGCGCCCTGCCCGAAGCGGTGTAGTCGGCGTAGGTGACCCGCCGAGGACCGAACGGCCCGACCATCACCTGGTCGTCACCGATCACGGACTCCCGGATCCTCCGCAGCAGCGGCGTCTCCAGCGGGGGCGTGGTACCCACCTGCCGAGCATAGGACCGGTCGCGGCCCCGGCGCGTGACCCGGTCGGCCTATTCCCGGGCCGGTCGCGACCCGGCAGACCCGACATTTGGCGGCAAGCCAGGCCCCGGTTCTCGCGTGGGTCATGGTGCCCGACCCTGGCTGCTGCCATGATCAATGGGTGACCTCGCGCGTGCATCCCGACTCGGTCCCGGACTGGGATCCCGACGCCCATCACCTGGATGGGTTGACGGCCGCCGCGGTGGCGACGGACCTCGATGGCCGGATCGTCTACTGCAACGACGCCGCGGAGCGGCTCTACGGGCATGCCTGCGAACAGATCTTCGGCGTGGACGCGGTCACCCTGCTCTTTCCGGAAGACTTCCACGGCGCGGTCCGGGAGATCGCCGGACAGGTGCTTGCGGGTGGTCGGTGGTCCGAGGAGCTGACCGCGATTACGGCCGGAGGTGCGCCGAGGGCGGTCAACATGTCGGTCTCCCCGGTGCACAGCGGCGGGGAGCCGGCCGGGCTGCTGTTCCTCGGCGAGGACCCTTCTGCCGGCGTGGGCGACCGGACGGCCCGGCGTACCAGCGAGCGACTTGCCCGCCTGGCGCGGGTCACCTCGGAGCTGGTGATGGCCGACGACATGGACACCGTCACCAAGATCGTGATCTCGCACGCCGCGGACGCCGCAGGTGCAACCGTCGCCTCGCTGTGTCGCCTCGTCGACGAGAACACGCTGGCCCTGGTGGGCCTGCGGGGCGGCCGGGAGGGCGCGGCATCGCGCTGGGCCACGTTCTCCGTGGACGACGACACCCCCGTCAGCGAGGCGGTGCGCACCGGTGAACCGGTCGTCCTCAATGGCCGAGAGGCGATCCGGACCCGCTACCCCGAGCTGGAGATGGCTGCCTCCGGAGAGCGCTCGATGGTCGCGGTGCCGCTCAAGGTCGCCGGGAGGCCGATCGGCGCGATCGGCCTGTCCTTTCCCGGTCGGCGCGCCTTCGACAGCGCGGAGCTGGAGTTCTTCGGGCTCCTGGCCGACACCTGCGCCCAGGCGATGGACCGCCTGCAGGCGTTGGAGGACGCTGCGGACCGGGCCGCCAAGCTGGCCTTCCTGGCAGATGCCTCGGCCGAGCTCGGGCGAAGCCTGGACTACCAGGCCACCCTCCGGCGGGTGGCTCATCTGGGCGTCCCCGGCTTCGCCGACTGGTGCTCGATCTCGCTGCTCGAGGACGACGACCTGCGAACGCTCGAGGTGGCGCACATCGACCCGGCCAAGGTTGCCTTCGTCGAACAGATGCAGGAGCGGTACCCGCCTGTCCGCGACGCGCCGCACGGAGCCTGGCACGTGGCGCGCACCGGCGTCAGCGAGCTGATCCCGGAGGTCACCGACGAGATGCTGGCCGCCGGCACCCAGGACGAGGAGCACCTTCGGCTGGCGCGGGAGCTCAACCTGCGCAGCGCGGTGTCGGTGCCGTTGACGGCGCGGGGCAAGGTGCTCGGCGTGATCACCTGGGTCTCCGCCGACGAAGGGCGCCGCTACACGCCGGCCGACCTCACGTTCGCGGAGGACCTGGCTCGACGGGCCGCCGTCGCGATCGACAACGCACAGCTGCACAGCGAGGTCCGCGACGCGGCCGCCCGGCTCCAGCGCGCGGTGCTGCCGGAGTCGTTCGAGACGACGCCGGGCTGGGAGGTGACCGGCTACTACAGCCCGTCGGGACGCACCGATGTCGGCGGTGACTTCTATGACGTGATCCACCTGGACGGACGGGTCGCGCTCTTCGTGGGTGACGTGATGGGCAGGGGCGTGACCGCGGCGGCCGCGATGGCGCAGATGCGCTCGGCGGTGCGGGCCTACGCCGCGGTGGACCCGGACCCGGTCACGGTGATCGGCAGCCTGGACCAGATGTTCGCCAAGCTGGACTTCGCCCAGCTCGTGACCCTGGTGTACGCCGTGGTGGACCCTGCCGCGGACACCCTCGAGCTGGTCAGCGCCGGACACCTGCCCCCGCTGATCGTGCGCGCCGACGGGAGCCAGGAGCACCTGCCGTTCGCGGACGGTCCACCGCTCGGGGTGGGAACCCCCGGACGCACCGCGACCTCGCTGCGGTTCGCCGCCGGCGACACCTTCATCGCCTACACCGACGGGCTGATCGAGCAACGGGTCGAGCACATCGACCAGGGCCAGGCCCGGCTGGCCGCGGCGGTGGCGGCGCTGGGCGTGCATGCCCTCCCGAACCGGCTCGAGGAGCTGGTCGAGACCGTGCGCGACCACAGCCGTCAGGACGACATCGCGGTGCTGGTCGCAAGGCGCCTTCCGGTCACGGCCGGGTGACCAGCACGATCCCCAGGCACATCTCGTCGGTGGTGCCTTCACCCCACAGCACGTAGCGCTCCGGCTGGTCCTCGAACGCCGGCAGCAGGTCGCGCAGACCCTGATCGTGCTCGCAGGTGACCTGGAGCTCGTCACCCGGCTCCAGGCGCACGGGCCGGTCCAGCGGTCGGCTGGCCTGGTCGTCGAAGTCCCAGACCGGGATGTCGAGCACCGTGTGCGCATCGGCGCTGTCGGGGTTGACCACGATGCTGAGGGAGCGTCCGAGCAGGTGCATGTGGCCGGCGACGGCCCGGATGGTGGCAGGTTCGCCCATGCTGCGGCTGCAGGACTGGACCGGCCCCGGCTCGTTGCCCTGGCAGATCATGCTGAGGAAGTCCGCGGTGGCGCCGGCGAACGCGCCGAACCGGGTCTTGACGTCCGCCAGCGCGGCGGCCCGGTCACAGAGCGGACCATCGGCCCCGGGCCGGCACGGCAGCTCCACCGGCGCCGGCAGAAGCATCGTCTCCAACGGTTGCAGGCCCTTGGTCCCCGGCGCGATCCGCAGCCGTGCCCGACTCCGGTCGGCGCCGGTGCCGGAGATCAGGTTGTAGTGCACCTGCATCACGACGAGCGAGCCCGCCTCGAGCGGGATGCCCAGGTCGGGTGCGAGTGCCTGCTCACCGCCGCCGGGTGCCCAGGCGCCGAGCCACGGCGCGTCGTCCAGGCCGTCATCTGGCCCCTCCAGCCCGGACCCGCCGAAGCAGGTCCAGCCCTGCCCCGGGACCGACCGGTCCTGGAGGCGGGCGCGCGTCACGGCGTCCGGTGGGACCCGGAACAGGATCACGTGGTGCACCAGGTCGTCGCGTCCAGGAAGAACATCGAGGCCCGTCAGATAGGCATCCTGGTCCAGGCCCGGGTCCAGCAAGAAGCACCGGTAGTCATCCGTGCCGGTGGTCGGTGCACCCGGTGTGTAGGCCCGCGGCAGTCCCACCTCGACGTACCGCTCACCGGCGCGCAGCGGCCCGGCGACCGTGGCGGCCTCAGCGCTCCCACCCTGGTGCGCGTCATGGTCCGGAGCCGGGTCGCCGGCGCTGGTCACCGGTGATGACGGCGTCGGCGTGGGCGCGCCGGCCTCGGTCGGGGGCGACGACGAACACCCGGCGAGCACCAGCACCATCGCCGCCGCGCAGCCGACTCCGGCCCTCACCGCGCCCATGCGAGGAGACTACGCTCGCGGATCGCCGTCGGACAGCCGTTATTCCCCGTCCGAGGTGGCGTCCTCGCCGTGGGTTCCGGGGCGAGGCGCCCACGGGAGCTCCTCGGAGGGGCGGACCACGATCAGCCGGTCCCCGCGGGCGAGCTGGGTCACCACCGGGTCGAAGTAGCGGTGCACCTGGCCGTCGCGGACGACCGCGATCACCTGGTCCGGCAGCGACTGCGGCTGCTTGCCGACCTCGGGCACCAGGAGGTCGCGCTCGGCGACCTCCAGGCCGTGCCCGTAGGTGAGCAGGTCCTCCATCACCGAGCCCAGCGTCGGGCTCAGCGACGAGAGCCCGAGCAGTCGGCCGACCGCGTCGGAGGAGGTGATCACCGAGTCCGCGCCGCTCTGGCGGACCAGCGGGACGTTGTCCTGCTCCCGCACGGCGGCGACGATGTAGGCGTCCGGGTTGAGCTGCCGCACCGTCAGTGTCGCGAGCACGGTGGAGTCGTCGCGGTCGGTGGTGATGATCACCTGCCTGGCCTCGGCCACCCCGGCCCGGCGCAGCACCTCGCGCCGGGTGGCGTCCCCGGTGATCACGGCGAGGCCGTCGGCGTGGGCGTCGCCGAGCGCGGCGTTGCTGGGGTCGACGACGATGATCGACTCCTTGCTCTGGCCGTTGGTGACCAGGGTGTCGACGGCACTGCGCCCCTTGGTGCCGTAACCGATGACGACGACGTGGTCGTTCATGTTCTTCCTCCAGCGAGCCGCGCGGAACATCTCCCGGCCCTGGGTTGCGAGCACTTCGATGGTGGTGCCGATCAGCAGCACCAGGAACCCGATCCGCAGCGGGGTGATGATGAACGCGTTCACCAACCGGGCGCCGGAGTCGTCCGGCGTGATGTCGCCGTATCCGGTGGTGCTGAGGGTGACCGTCGTGTAGTAGATGGCGTCGATCAGGTCGACCTGCTTGTCCGGGTCGTTGTTGTCGACGTACCCGTCCCGGTCGAACCACACGAGCGCGACGGTGAACGACATGATCGCAATCGCCAGCAGCAGCCGTCGGGTCAGCTCCCACCAGGGCGACCTGGTGATGGCCGGCAGTCGCAGCCGGCCGAGCCTGGTCTCAGCGGTCGTCTCCTCGGGCACGGTCAGAATCTACGGGACCCGATCGCCGGAACCCGGGACCTAGTCGACGACATCGCCGTAGATCACCGTGATCGGGCCGGCGTCCCCGGCCTCGCCCTCGCGCGTCGCGTCCACCACCATCGACACGAAGCGGAACTGGTCGCCCGCCTCGGGCACGTCCCGGCTGCCCTCGGTGCGCCGCCAGGTGCCGCACAAGGTGCCCTCGTCGGTGGCACCCTCCTGGTCCTCGACGGTGTCCCCGGTCAGGCACAGCAGCCCGCTGGCGGCGTCGTAGCTCTGCACGGTGGCCGTCGTCCGGCTGGGGGTGTCCGGCCCTGCGATCGCACCGATCAGGTAGCCGCCCAGCAGGCAGATGGCGCCACCGGCGAGCGCGACCGGTGTCGGCAGGTTGACGTTTCCCATCGGGTCCTCTCGTGTCGGCTCGCAGACATGCCGCCGCACAGCATTCCATGCGGGAGCCGCGGCCAAACCTACGTCGCCGCGCCAAGCGGGGTGATGTCGCGCTCAGTCGTGCGGGGCAGCCGACGGGTCCCGAAGTCCCACGGCGTCGTGCCGCCAGAACACGTCGGGATAGACGAGTGCCCCACGCATCCACGGTTCGTACGTCGGCAGCGTCATCACCTGGAACGCCGGGGCCGGAATCCTCGTCGACGGGGCGGTGAGGCCGAGGGTCGCCCCGGGCACGAACCCGAGTCGTGGGTAGTAGGCCGGTGATCCCTCGAGGAACACCAGCGGCTCGTCGCGCACCTCCAGCTGTTCGAGCGAAGCGCGCACCAGCGCGGCACCCACGCCGCTCCGCTGCATGTCGGGCCGGACGGAGAGCGGGCTGAGCACCAGCACCTCGACCAGACGTTGTGGTGCATCGAGCCAGCCACGGGTGAACGACACGTGGCCCACCACTTCGCCGTTCTCCTCGGCGACGAACGACAGGTGGCGCCAGGCATCGGACTCCCGCAGCGCGTCCAGCAGGTCGGCGACCGGCTCCTCACCGAAGGCAGCGGCGACCACCTCGCGCGTGGTCGGGACGTCGGCCCCGCTCTCCGCACGAACCCGCATCAACGGCGCCGGATCGTCACGGTCGGTGTCCTGCCCGTCGGGTCCTGCTCTTCCAGCTCTTGGCCCGCTCCGCCCGGAGCCGGGCGTCCTTGCGGGAGGCCATCCAGGCGATCTCACGCTGCAGCTTCTGCCAGCTCTCGAACCGTCGCTGGTTCAGCGAGCCGTCCGCGAGCGCCTCGAGCACCGCGCAGCCGGGCTCCGCCTCGTGCCGGCAGTCGGCGAACCGGCACCGCGCGACGAGCTCCTCCACATCGGCGAACGCCCGGGCGATCCCGCCGTCCACGTCGATCAGACCGATGCCGCGCAGGCCGGGAGTGTCGATCACCGCTCCTCCACCGGGAAGAACCACCAGCTCCCGGCGTACCGACGTGTGCCGGCCCCGCCCGTCGTCGCGAATCGTCTTGGTGGCAAGGACGTCCGTGCCCACCAGCGCGTTGGTCAGCGACGACTTGCCGTGCCCGGAGGACCCGAGCAGCGCGATCGTGCGGGTCCCGTCGATCAGCTCCCGGATCCGGCCCAGGCCCTGCCCGGTCACGGTGCTGGTGCAGATCACCTCGACGCCAGGGGCGGCCGCCCGGACATCCTCGGCGACGTGGTCGGCGTCGCTCACGGCATCCGCCTTCGTCAGGATCAGCAGCGGCTGCGCACCGCTCTCCCAGGCGAGCGCCAGGAGCCGTTCGAGCCTCGTCAGCACGGGCGTCGGGTGCAGCGCCACGACCACCGCGGCGAAGTCGATGTTGGCGCACAACACCTGTCCGTAGGACTGTTCGCCCGCGGTGGCCCGGACCACTGCGGTGCTCCTGGGCAGCAGCTGCTCCAGGGTCATTCGGTGGTCGGGCCAGTCGCGCACGACGCACCAGTCCCCTGTGCAGGGGGCGGCCGTCGCGTCTGCGGCGATCTCGTGCAGGAGCGCACCCCCGTAGCTCGCGCGGACCGGACCCTGCTCGGTCAGCACCCCGACCACGCCTCGGTCCACGCGCGCGACACGACCGACCGAGGCGTCCGCCGCAGCAGCCCACCCGGCCATCTCAGGGTCGAATCCGATCGTCTCGAGCACAGGTGGAATGTACGTCCCGCCCCGCCCCGCCGCACGTGATTAATCCGGGCGGCGAGGCGTCCGGCGTGCGGACCGTACCGGGTCGAGCGAGTCCACCTCGCGGTCGTGATCGGCCCCCTCGTCGTACACGCTGAGCTCGATGGTCTCGCTGGCCGCGTCGGGGAAGCGGGCGCTCTCCTCCTCGTCGCGGCGCAGGCGCGGCAGCATCGCCTTCAGCCGCAGCTTGCGGACCAGCTCCATCCGGGCCCGGGCGGTCTCCGACTCCGGCCACACCCGGTCGAAGGCGGCGTTGACGGCCGCGCCGATCAGCACCGCGATCGAGAGCAGGTAGAGCCAGAGCAGCACCGCGATCGGTGCCGCCAGCGGACCGTAGATCGAGGTGGACTCACCAGCGGTCGTGGTCAGCACCCACCGCAGCAGGAACGACCCGAAGACCCACAGCAGCAGCGTCAACGTGGCGCCGGGGAGGTTGTAGCGCCAGGAGGTCCGCACCGGCACCGAGACGTGGTAGAGGGTGGCCAGGAAGCAGATGCACAGGACCACGACGACCGGCCAGTACAACGAGTTCAAGAAGTCGAGGCGGGCGGGGATCACCTTGTCGACCAGGGTCGGGCCGGCCAGCACCAGCGGGATGGTGATGACTCCGGTGATCAGCCCCATCACGTAGAGGAAGAACGAGAGCACCCGGGTCTTCACGATGCCGCGGTGACCACCGAGGCCGTACATGATCGTGATCGTGTCCACGAAGACGTTCAGGGCGCGAGATCCGGACCACAACGCCAAGACGAACCCGATCGAGATCACGTCGTAGCGGGCGCCGCGGAACACGTCGTTCAGCGTCGGCACGATGATGCTGTTCACTGTGTCCTCGGTCAGCGCCTGCAGCGACAGGTCGACCACCGACTGGCGGATCTCGTCGAGCTGGGCCTCGTTGAACCGGCTGAACACGTAGCCGATCGAGCCGGCCAACGCGAAGATCAGCGGCGGCAGGGACAGCAGCGCG
>JAICRS010000371.1 GCA_025966335.1 Nocardioidaceae bacterium | reverse complement strand
TCTGTCTGGAGCATGTGTCGCTTCCTTTCCAGGATGTGGTTGGGCGGATGCCCGTTTCTCGGAAGCGGACGCAGTCGTACCTGCATTACCTGGTCCATCCCCATAACGCCGCTGACGCTCGCTCTCGATGAGCCCGGCGTTACCCGGACGGAGCGTCGGGAGGACCGGCGTTGCGGCTGCTCTCCGCAGCGGCGATGGCGGCCAGGCCCATCTCGATCGACTGGCGGATGAAATGACCCCTCGTCAGCCCCATCAGTCCGATGAAGAGCTTGCCGAAGGCCGTCCTGCCGCGCCGGTCCCAGCTGATGCGATGCGTCGAGCCGCCGTCCTCCGCCGACTCGATCCTCCAGACCACGGAGCTGCCGAGTGCGCCGAAGCCGCTGTCGACCGCGGTCCATCGGATGATGCCGGGCGCCGACCAGTCATAGCGCTCCCGCCACCAGATCGGTCCGCGATATCCCTCGCGGATCTCCGCCCACGTGTCACCCACCTCGTAGACCTCGTACTGGTCGGCAGGGAGCCCGGGCCACAGCTGAGGCCGGCGTTCGGTGAAGTCGAGCAGCGCCATCCGGACCGCCTCGGGCGACGCCTGGCTGCGCAATTCGAAGTCGAAGCGGACCACGCTCGGTCCTCCACGCGTGGCGGTAGTTTGCACCAGGCACCGGTCGTCTCCAACGGGCGCGGCACCTGGGTCTAGAACCGCACGTTCAGGGTTCTCGGGTCGCGATGCCGTACCGACGCTGACCACGGTCGAAGGTCGCGAGCGGCAGGGCATCGGCAGCGACGCTGGCGGCCACGATCAGCCCTGCAAAGTATGCATCGGTCAAACGGAGTCGCCGATCCGCCGCCGGAGCGCTCAACGGGTAGTGCGCAGCGCCTCGAGACGACCGGTCAGCAGCGTGTCGAGCTCGTCTGGGTACGGCACGCCGTACTGCGCCGCCAGGGGGCGTGCGAGCTGGCGGTAGAGGGTGATCAGATCCAGGGCGGCGGTCCGCATGCGCGCCAGATCGAGCGGGACGACGGTATCGGCCAGGCGATCGAGCACATCAGCCTGCACCGCACCGTCCACCTTCCAGTAGGGCTCGCCGGGTTCGAGCGGCACGCCGGCACCCAATCGAGCGAGATCCAGGCAGACACCCCGCAGCTCCTCCAGCTGGCCGTGCGCCCACCACGGCTGCTCGCGGGCGAGGGCGGTGACGACGTGCCCGAGGTCGTGCCAGAACCATTGGATCAGGCGCCGCAGTTCCGCGCCCTGGCTGGGCTCGGCCGCCTCAGCCTTCGTGTGACCCGAACGGCGTGCGGTCATCGAGCCGAGCTTGTCGACCAGCACTCGATGCGGCCGGTCGAGCTCGAGCTCCGCCTCGCGCTGCACCATCAGTTCCAGCTCCACCCCATCGGCGAGGATGGCGTGCAGGTGAGCGGGATCATCGAACGACTCCAGGAACAGCGGCTCCCCCAGCGACGCCACCAGCTCGGGAGCAGACGCGACCACCTCCGGAT
>JAICRS010000114.1 GCA_025966335.1 Nocardioidaceae bacterium | reverse complement strand
TGCTCGTAGTCCGCGTCGACCGGGACCCGGTCGAGCACCACCGGCCGGCCGCCTGCCTTGTCCACGGCCTGGGCCACGGCGGCGCCGAGGCCAGAGGCCCCTCCGGTCACGAGCACGGTTCCGATCGTCATCTGTCTCCTCCTGGTCGGTCGTGGTCGGGCGCGGCCGGGGTACCGGCGGCGCTGCGGACCAGCTCGGTGGTCGAGTGGCCCTTCAGGTACGGGAGCACGACTGCCTGGCCGCCCCACTCCTCGAGGATTGCGGCTTCGGGCACGTCGGCGCCGGCGTAGTCACCGCCCTTGGCCCACACGTCCGGCTTGAGCTTTCTGAGTGTCTCGACGGGGGTGTCCTCGTCGAAGACCGTCACCGCGTCGACGAACTCCAGCGCCTCGAGCACGCGGGCCCGGTCCTCGGCCGGCACCAGCGGCCGGGACGGGCCCTTGAGCCGGCGCACGGAGTCGTCCGAGTTCAGGCACACCACGAGGCAGTCGCCGAGCCTGCGGGCTTCCCGAAGGGTGGCGACATGGCCGGCATGGAGCAGGTCGAAGCAGCCGCCGGTGGCCACCACCACTCCGCCGTGGCCGGACACGCGGCGGACCAACGCGTGCGCGTCGTCAGCAGCGGGGTGCCGGTCCGGTTCGGTCTGTGGCCCGGTGTCGCCCGGGATGAGCGAGGCGGGTCCGCCGGCGGCGACGTACTCAGCGGCCGCCCACACGGCGTCCTGCACCGCCTCACTGGTGATCTGGCCGGAGCCGAGCCGCAGCGCGGCCGTCACCGAGAACCTGTCCCCGGCGCCGCAGGGGTCCACACAGTGCACCTGCGGTGCAGGGGTGACCACCGGGGTGCCGTCGCCGTAGGACAGCAGCGCGCCGCGTTCACCGAGAGTGACGGCGACCGCCTGGGCCTGCCAGGCCCGCTGCAGGCCTGCGGCGTGCCTGCCGACGGCCGCGAGACCGGTGAGTCCCGCGGGACCGGCGCAGCCCCGTTCCTGCGCGAACAGCATCGCCTCCTCCTGGTTCGGCGTGACCAGCCGCGCACCCGGCAGCGGTGCGGCGCCGCGCGGGTGCGGGTCCCAGACCACGGGCACCCTTCGGGGCAGCCTGGCGAGCAGCCCCCGGACGTCGTCGGCGGCGGCGACCCCACGTCCGTAGTCGGCGACCAGGACCGCACCGGCCCTGGCCAGCACGTCGGCGACCTCGGCGGGTGGCGTGCCGATGGTGCCCGGGGTCCCGCCGCTGTCGAGTCGGACGAGGGACTGTCCCCCGGCGCGGACCCGTCGCTTCTCCGGCGTGGCACCGTCGTAGGGCAGGCGCAGCAGGCGTACGCCGACGGCGACGAGCAGGCGCCGCACCTCCTGTCCCGCCTCATCGTCGCCGAGCGCCGTCACCAGGACCACGTCGTGGCCACCGACCGCCGCCATCGCCGCAGCCAGCGCGGCCCCGCCGGGACGCGGTCGGGTCTCCAGGTCGTCGAGGACCGGCACGGGAGCATCCGGGCTGAGTCGCCCGGCGCGCCCGAGGACGTCCACGTCGAGCAGAGCATCGCCGACCACGACGAGCGGTGCGGTCACGATGCCCTCCGTCCGCTGCTCTGTGCCGGGATCCGGGTCTCGCTGGGAATCACCCCGAGCGCCTTGTCGACCGCGGCACACACGATGTGCAGCCCCACCAGGTGCAGCTCCTGCACGGTTGCGGTGAACCGTGCGTCGACCGACATCGCCTCGTCGGCGGCGTCGGCGAGCGGGTTCGGGCGGGGTCCGGTGAAGGCCCACACGTGCAGCCCGCACTCCTTGCCACGCCGCGCGGCCTCCACGATGTTGGGGCTGGTCCCGCTGGTCGACATCAGCACCAGGACGTCGCCCTCGCGCCCGTGCGCCTCCACCTGCCGGGCGAACAGCTCCCCGACCGGGTAGTCGTTGCAGATCGCCGTCAGGGTCGAGGTCTCCGCGCTCAGGCAGATCGCCGAGAACGGGCCCCGGTCGTCGCGGTAGCGGCCGACCAGCTCAGCAGTCAGGTGCTGAGCCTGTGCGGCACTGCCGCCGTTGCCGGCGGCCAGCAGCCGACCGCCACCTTCGAGGGTCGCGGCGAGCCGGGTGCCCCAGTCGTGGGCGACGTCGACACAGCCGTCGAAGTCCTTCACGGCGCGGACGAGCTCGGCGAGATGGTCGTGCTCACACGGGGTGACCGGTTTCATCGGATGACTCCTGTCGAGGGTCGGAGCTGGGCTGCGGCGACGGACGCGTAGACGTCCTCGGTATCGGCGGCGACCTGGCGCCACTGGTAGGTCTCGGTGGCACGGGCTCGACCGGCACGGCCGTAGGCACCCCGGCGGGCCGGGTCGGCGAGCAGGTCGCGCACCGCGTCCGCGACCAGGTCGGGTCGCCGGGGCGGCACGAGCTCGCCGGTGACGCCGGGAACCACGGTGTCGAGCAGGCCGCCGACCGCCGATCCGACGACCGGGCGTCCGCACGCCATCGCCTCCAGGGGAACGATTCCGAACGGCTCGTACCAGGGCACCGCCACCACGACGTCGGCCGCGCACATCAGCGTGGGGACGTCGGGCCGGGCGACGCTGCCCAGGAAGTGGACCCGCTCGCCGACGCCGAGCTCGTCGGCCAGAGCACGCAGCCGGGTCACCTCCGGATCCGCGCTGAGCGCGTCCGGGCTGGGACCCCCGGCGATGTCGAGATGGACACCGGGAAGCTGCGCCAGCGCCTCGATCACGTTGCCGACGCCCTTGCGTTCGACCAGCCGGCCGATCACCAGCAGGCGCGGTGGCCCCGCGTCGGTGCGGGGCTGCGGTTGGAAGGTGGCGACGTCCACCCCGCACGGGATGATGCTGGCGCGGTCGGGCGCTAGCCCCAACGCACGCAGCTCCTCTACCTCGTCGCTGCAGGTGGCGATCACCCGGTCGACGGTCCGGCACAGCCGGCGTTCCAGGCCGACCCGGGCCGGCGGGCTCGTGTCACGACGCCCCTGGTAGCGCCGCTTGACCGTGCCGAGGGCATGGAAGGTCTGCAGCACCGGCGTACCGGTCCCTCGGGCCGCCTCGACGGAGGCCACGCCGCTCATCCAGAAGTGCGCGTGCACCACGTCGACGGGCTCGGCCCTCCAGCGGTGGCTGAGGTGCTCGGCGAACGCCGGCATGTACCGCAGCAGCTCGTCCTTGGGCACATCCGTGGGCGGACCGGCGGGGACGTGCTCCACGACGTAGCCGTCCGGTGCGGTGATCTGCACCGGCGCGGAGGCGCTGTCGCGGCGCGTGAACACGGTGACGTCGTGGCCGCGCTCGGCCAGGCCGCCCGCGAGCGCGGCCACGTGCACGTTCTGGCCGCCCGCATCCACGCCGCCCACGGCGGCGAGCGGGTTCGCATGCTCGGAGACCATCGCGATTCTCATCTCACACCTCCTCGGCCAGCCGGCCTCGGCGATCGGATCCGACGCAGCCGCACAGCTTCTCGACCGCCCTCAACACATCTGCTGCCGTCACCGAGGTGAGGCAGGGGTGCCCCGAAACGGGGCAGCGGGTCACTCGGGTGTCGCGGCACACCGCGTCCTGGTCGCCGAGCAGCACCCGCGGGACCCGGTAGGGCGCCCATCGGGCCGCAGGGACGGTCGGCGCGAACAGCGACACGACGGGGGTACCTACGGCCGCGGCGAGGTGCGCGGGTCCGGTGTTGCCGACGACCACGGCGGCCGCCCGGTCGAGCACCGCGGCCAGCTCGTCCAGAGATGTCCGGCCGGCCAGGTCCACGGCCGCCGTGCCGTCACAGACCAGCTCGGTCAGCGCCTTCTCGCCGGGTGCTCCGGTGACCACCACGGTCCACCCGGTGTCCTCCAGCATCCGGCGGGTCTGCGCGAAGCGCTCAACGGGCCACGCTCGTGCCGGGACGGATGTGCCGGGGTGCAGGACGACGTACGGCGTCGTGGGGACGAGGTGCGAGACGTCCGGCAGCGGCCGGCGCACCCGCAGCGAGCCGTCGTCGCCCTCGGGGAGCTCGAACCCGGCAGCCAGCGCCAGCGACCGTGCCCGCTCGGCCTCGGGGAGGTCGCCGTCGACCCGGTGCCGCAGGTCCAGCAGCGAGCCCGGGTAGTCCTCGCTGATCGCGCCCACCCACCGCACGCCGGCCAGCCGGAGCAGCAGGGCAGTGGGCAGCGGTGACTGGTGGAAGGAGGTCAGCACGAGCGCCCTGTCGAAGCTCCGCTCGGCCAGCCGCTCGGTCAGGGCGGTGATCTCGTCGGCGTCGACCGGGTCGGCATCCGGGGCGATCCAGGGACAGGTCCACTCCAGCACCTCGTCGACACCGTCCAGGAGCCTGGCCGCGGCGCTGCCGTTCGGCCCGGCCAGAACCGTCAGGTGATCGGACCCGGCGGCGGCTGCCCGCACGGCGGGGCCGGCCAGCAGGACGTCGCCGGCGTTGTCGAGCCGGACCACGAGGGTGCGGGTCACCAGTGCCCCGCCAGGATCTGGTCGACGGCCGCGGTCACATCGGTGCAGACCTGCTCCGCCGCCTCCACCTCCACCGTCCGGGTCGCCGGGGTCGGCACGAGCACGCCGCGCGCGCCGGCCGCCTCGGCGGCCTCGAGGTCGCTGCCGATGTCGCCGACCACCACGCACCGCGACGTCTCCACGCCGAGGTCCGCGCAGGCGGCCTTGATCATCCCCGGTGCGGGCTTGCGGCAGGTGCAGCCGTCGTTCCGGTCGTGAGGGCAGACCTGCCAGGCGTCGAACGGGCCGAGCAGCTCGTCGATCCGGCCGTTCACCGCGTGTACGTCGCCGGGCGTGATCCGTCCGGAGCCGACGCCGGACTGGTTGGTGACCACGCCGACGCGGACCCCTGTCGCGCGCAGCCGGTCCAGCGCCTCCCGGACGCCGTCGACCGGCCGGACCAGGGTCGGGTCGCCGTTGTAGGGGACGTCGTGGACCAGCGTGCCGTCGCGGTCGAAGAGCACCGCGTCGGGGACTCCGCGCCAGGGCGGGGCGTGACGGTGTCGCCACAGACCAGAGGCACTGTGCCAGGTGGCGGCGAACGGGATCGCGGCGCTGGTCAGCAGCATCCGTCGGACCTCGTCCCGGTCCCGGGGGCCGGATGCGATGCGTCGCCAGGCCAGCTCGCCGGTGCCGACGAGCCAGGCCAGTGCCGCGACGATCGCGGTCCGGCGGTGTCCGAGCACCGCGGCAGCGGCCGAGGACGCGCCGCTGCCGGCTGTCAGCAGGTGCCGGATCCGGCGACCGTGGGGGGCGTGGACGCGTGCGCGCCAGTCCCGGCCGTGGAGCCGTCGCATCAGGAAGTCGTCGGCGTTGCCCTTCTGCTGACGGACGCTGGCCCAGTCGTCGGAGGGTCGCACCGGGTGGGTGATCCAGCGCTGTCCGCGCACGATCCTCCCCTGACACCGGCTCACCCGCAGGCCGAGGTCGGCGTCCTCGCGGAAGGCCCGCGGGAACCGCTCGTCGAAGCCGCCGACGGCGGCCAGGGCGTCACGGCGAAAGCTCATGTCGGCGGTGATCCAGGTCGCGTCGGCCAGACCCGCGGTGCCACGCTCCCAGTCCGTCGGGCGACGGCCGTCGGGCAGCGGCACTCGCACCCGGCCCTGGCTGCCGGCCACATCGGAGCCGAGCCCGGCCAGGTCGTCGTGCAGCCGGGCATACCAGTCGGCGTCGGGCACCACATCGTCGTCGAGGAAGCTCACCCACGTGGTCCGGGTGTGCCGCCAGCCGATATTGCGTGCCCGTGCCGGGCCGCCGCCTCCGGCCCGCAGGACGCGCAGCGTCTCCAGCCCGATGTCGGCCAGGTCAGGGCCGAGCGGTGGTCCGGCCGGCCGGTCGTCGACCACGACGACCGGTGCCGTGACCCGCCGGGATCCCGTAGCGAGCGCTTCCAGGAGCACCCGCAGGCTCGGTCTGCCGACGGTCGGGATGACGATCGAGGTCAGTGCGGAACCCATCAGGCCGCCTTCGCGCGACGGACGACGAACGGACCGATCGCAAGCAGGTCGACGGGCGCCGAACCGAAGCACTCAAGCGCGTCCCGCGGATCGTCGACCATCGGCCGCCCGGCCGTGTTCAGGCTCGTGTTGATCACCACGGGGATACCGGTGCGGCGTTCGAACCCCTGGAGCATCCGGGCGACCAGAGGCTCGTCGGAGGGATCCACGGTCTGCACCCGTGCGGTGCCGTCCACGTGCACCACGGCCGGGATCCGCTCCTGCCAGGAGCGGGCCACGTCGTGCACGAACAGCATGTACGGCGAGGGCAACGGGCCCCGGGAGAAGATGTCGCGGGCCCGGTCGGCGAGGACCATGGGCGCGACGGGGCGGAACTGCTCGCGTCCCTTGACGTCGTTGAGGCGCTCCAGGTTCTTCTCGTGACCGGGATGGGCGAGCAACGAGCGGTGGCCGAGCGCACGGGGACCGTACTCGCTGCGCCCCTGGAACCAGGCCACCACGCCGTTGTCGGCCAGACACCGGGCGACCTCGTCGGCGACGTCGTCCGGTCGCTCGAACGGCAGCCGTGCTGTGGTCAGCCTTGCCTCGATGTCGGCGTCGCCCCAGCCACGTCCGAGATCGGCGCCGGGCATCGGCCGCGGCAGGTCCCCCTCCGTCTGCGCGACGTGCAGGGCACCACCGAGCGCAGTCCCCGAGTCGCCCGCTGCAGGCTGGACCCACACGTCGTCGTACGGGCTCTCGTCGAAGATCCGCGTGTTGGCCACGCAGTTGAGGGCCACGCCGCCGGCGAGGGTGAGCGTGCGTCCGCCGGTGTGGCCGTGCAGCCACCCGGCGAGGTCGAGCAGAACCTCCTCGAGCCGCTTCTGCACACTGGCCGCGAGGTCCGCGTGGTCCTGGGGCCAGGGCTCGTCCGGGTGCCGGAGCTTGACCAGGCTCCCCCAGTCGATCGGGTCGGTGTGAAAGCCGCCGTCGTCGGTGGCGTAGACCCTGCGCCGCAGCTCGTCGCGGAACCTGGGTGTGCCGTGGGAGGCCAGCGCCATCACCTTGTACTCGTCGCTGCTGCGCAGGAAGCCCAGGTGCTCGGTGACGTCCTCGTAGAGCAGTCCCAGCGAGTGCGGCAGCCGCTGGGTGTGGAAGACCTCCAGCTCTCCGGCCGTGTAGCGCCCGGCCAGGTGGCTCGCGGACTCACCACGTCCGTCGAGGACGAGCACGTCGGCATCGCCGTGCGGCGCGGCGAGTCCCGCCGAAGCGGCATGCGCGACGTGGTGCGGGACGAACCGAACCGCGGCCGGATCGAGGCCGGGCAGCGCGGACGCGAGGAAGCCCGGGGCACGCTGCGCGTAGGTCTGGCGCAGGTGGTCCCACGGGTCGTCGAGCCCGAGCTCGTCGGCCGGCCGGGCCAGCTCGGGGTCGTAGGAGTAGGCGACCGCGTCGATGTCGGAGATGTCCAGGCCTGCCTCGGCGAGACACCAGCGTGCGGCCAGCTCCGGGAGCTCCCAGGCCGCGAACGGCACCGGCCGGTGGCCGTGCTTGCGGCGGGAGAAACGTTCCTCCTCCGCAGCGGCCACGGTCTGGCCATCGACCACCAGCGCTGCGGCCGGATCATGAAAGAGGGCGTTGATTCCCAGGACTTTCACACTGTGCTCCGCGATCGGCATGTCTGCATCTCCGGGCCTCTGGGCTCAAGCCCGGTGTGCCGAAGCGGTTCCCACTTCTCCTACCGACAAACGGTTCGCGGCGGCGAAGCGGTTCTTTCTCGAACACCCGAATGAAGCAAGTCAGCCCGGTAGCGTGGCGCGCATGCGTGTCTCAGTGATCGGAACCGGCTACCTGGGCGCCACGCATGCCGCCTGTCTCGCGTCGTGCGGCCACCAGGTCGTGGGAGTCGACACCAACGCCGACCAGATCAAGCGGCTGGCCGCCGGTGCCGCACCCTTCCACGAACCAGGCCTCGACGCGCTTCTGCGACAAGGGGTGGAGTCCGGCTCGCTGAGCTTCACTGCCGACTACGCGGCGGCTGCCTCGGCGGACGTGCACTTCCTGTGCGTCGGGACGCCCCAACGGGCCGGGAGCCATGCTGCGGACCTGACCGCGCTGTGGTCCTCGGTCGAGTCGCTGGCACCGCTGCTGGACCGCCCCTGCCTCGTCGTCGGCAAGTCGACGGTTCCGGTGGGGACGGCGCTGCAGGTCCGCGACCGGCTCCGCGCAACCGCACCGGCCGGCGACGACGTGGACCTCGCCTGGAACCCTGAGTTCCTGCGTGAGGGACATGCCGTCGAGGACTCGCTGCACCCGGACCGGCTGGTCTTCGGCGTCGACGGCAACGTCGGCTACCAGACCCTGTGCGAGGTCTACGCACCGATGCTCACCGCGGGCGTCCCGGCCGTGCGCACCGACCTGGCGACCGCCGAGCTGGCGAAGGTCTCGGCCAACGTGATGCTCGCTGCCCGGATCTCCCTGGTGAACCTCCTGGCCGAAGTCTGCGAAGCCGCGGACGCCGATGTCGGTGACCTGACCCAGATCCTCGGCTATGACGACCGGATCGGGTCGAAGTTCCTCACCCCCGGCGTCGGCTTCGGCGGCGGCTGTCTGCCCAAGGACACCAGGGCCTTCGCCGTACGCGCGGAGGAGCTGGGCGTCGGAGATCCGGTTGCACTGCTGCGCGAGGTGGACGCGATCAACATGCGCCAGCGGGCCCGCACGGTCAACATGGCGGTGGACATGGTGGGCGGCCGTGCGACGGGAAGCACCGTCGCGGTGCTGGGAGCAGCGTTCAAGGCCGGCTCCGACGACGTCCGTGACTCCCCCGCGCTCGACGTCGCAGCCACGTTGCAGGCGCGCGGTGCCCAGGTCTGTGTCTACGACCCCGCCGCCAACACCAACGCACACCGCGCGCAACCGCGACTGGGCATCGCCAACAGCGTCGAGGACGCTTGCCGGAATGCCGACATCACCCTCGTCCTCACCGACTGGCCGGAGTTCGGCACCATCGACCCGGCCGCGTTGATCGACGTGGTGCGCCATCCTCGGATCATCGACGGGCGGCTGGCGCTCGACCCCGACCGCTGGCGCGCCGCCGGCTGGGACTTTCACGCACTGGGAAGAGGGACGAGGTAGGAATGCGGATCTTGCTGTGGCACGTGCACGGGTCGTGGACGAC
>JAICRS010000032.1 GCA_025966335.1 Nocardioidaceae bacterium | reverse complement strand
CCAGTCGGTCCTCGTGTCGATCCACTTCTGGTGCCACTCCTCGTCCTCACCCGGCTTGACGAAGAACTCCATCTCCATCTGCTCGAACTCGCGGGTGCGGAAGATGAAGTTGCCCGGGGTGATCTCGTTGCGGAAGCTCTTGCCGATCTGGCCGATGCCGAACGGCGGCTTGCGGCGCGAGGAGCCCATCACGTTCGCGAAGTTGATGAAGATGCCCTGCGCGGTCTCCGGGCGCAGGTAGTGCAGGCCCTCCTCGGTGTCGACCGGGCCGAGGTAGGTCTTGAGCAGGCCGTTGAACATCCGCGGCTCGCTCCAGGCGTTCTTGGTGCCGCAGTTCGGGCAGGCGATCAGCGCCATGTCGACGTCGTCGGGGTTCTCGATCCCCTTCTTCTCCGCGTAGGCCTCCTGGAGGTGGTCCTCGCGGTACCGCTTGTGGCACGACTCGCACTCGATCAGCGGGTCGACGAACGCCTGGAGGTGGCCGGAGGCCTCCCAGACCTTGGTCGGCAGGATCACCGACGAGTCGAGGCCGACCACGTCGTCGCGGGACTGGACCGTGGCGCGCCACCACTGCTTCTTGATGTTCTCCTTGAGCTCCACGCCGAGCGGGCCGTAGTCCCACGCCGACCGGGTGCCGCCGTAGATCTCGCCGCACGGGTAGACGAAGCCACGCCGCTTGCACAGGGACACGATGGCGTCGACGTTGGCGGGGGAACTCTTCGAAGAAGGCTTTGCAGACACGGGATCTCGGCTCCATCACTCAGAACGCCGGCTGGCTGACGGCGAGGTCTCAGGGTATCCGCCGCAGCGAGCCGCACGCCGGTTGGGGCGAGCGACCTCGGATCGGTCAGAGGCTGCGCGGCAGCTGCCGGTTGAGGTCGGCCCCGTCGTCCGGCGCGACGATCTCGTACGCCGACGGCTCGTCGAGGGCCCGGGACAGCAGGGGCACGGCGCCGACCTTCACGTCGTACGACGAGAGTGCCCGACGGTAGCTGCCGACGTTCTCCCACCTGGTCTGCATCACCCACAACGAGGGGTCGTCCACGTTCCGGCCGACCGCGCCGCCGACGTACCCAGGCCGCGCCGCGAGCAGGTCGTGGGCGGCGGTCACCTCGTCCCGGAACGCTGCCGCGTCGTCCTCGGGCACCCGGAACCGGTTCACCACCAACATCCCCCAGACCCTACCCACCCCCGACCCCGTTGAGACGCGTTCTTTTCGCCGTTGAGGCGCGCCCTTTTCGCCAGTGAGACGCGGGTTTTTCGCGCTCGACCCGCGACCTCCTCGCCCCAGAGCGCAACGCCGTCTTCTGGAACGTGCTGCTCATGCGACTGGTTGAGCCCTGCTCCGGAGCCGTCGGTGCGGTACGACGTGACAAGAGACATGTCCCTGGGCACTCCCGGAATGCTTCTCGTCACAAACTATGTGCCCCGACGTGCCACTGACCGAAGGACGCAACCGCCGCGTACGTGGAGCCAACGACTGATCGGCGCATAGCTCTGGCCGACCTCGTGAGTCAGTCGCAACGGCACCGACTTCTCGACAATCTGCTGCTTCCGCGACTGAATGAGCCCCACCCCGAGGCCGCCCGGACGGTACGACGTGACACGAGGCATGTTCTGGGGCAGTCCCAGGATGCTCCTTGTCACAAACTGCGTGCTCTGGACCTGCTGGTGACCGAAGCGCCCGGCACCTGGCGCATCTGGCCCAGCAGGGCCGGACGTGCGAACGGACCGACGGACAACCGCGAACTTTCCACGTGTCAACGGCGAAAAACCCACACATCAACGGCGAATTTCTCGCGTCTCAACGGAGCAGGTTGACAATGATTGTCATTTGAATTGAGAATGATTCTCATGAAGGTTGGCACCACCCTGCGCCTGCGCTCCGCACTGCGCTCGCGCTCCGCACTACGCTTGCGCCTCGGCTTGCGCTCGCGGTCCGAGTCGCGTCCGACCGGCCGCGGCATTGCCACCGGGAGCGTGGTGATCGTCGCGGGCGCGTTGCTGGCGGGCTGCGGGGCGGTGACCGGGTCGGACAGCGGCAAGCCGCAGGTCGTGGCGTCGTTCTACCCGCTGCAGTACGTCGCGGAGCGGGTGGCCGGTGACCATGCCGAGGTGCACAACCTGACCTCACCAGGTGTGGAGCCGCACGACCTCGAGCTCAGCGTGATGCAGACCGCCGAGGTCGCCGACGCAGACCTGGTGCTCTACCAGCACGGCCTCCAGCCGGCGGTCGACGAGACCGTCGAGCAGAACGGCCCCGAGCACGTGGTCGACGCCACCGAGGTCGTCGACCTCGCGCCGGCCGGTGACCACGGCGAGGAGACCGACGAGGAGCACGCCGACCACGCAGCGGACGGCGGTGACCCGCACTTCTGGCTCGACCCGGAACGTCTGGCCCAGGTCGCCGCCGCGTTCGAGGACGAGCTGGCGGCCGTCGACGCCGACCACGCCGCTGACTACGCCCGCAACCTCGAAGCCCTCCAGCGCGACCTGGCCGCGCTCGACGCGGAGTACCGGACCGGCCTCGCCTCCTGTGAGATCGACACCGTGGTGGTCAGCCACGACGCGTTCGGCTACCTCGAGAAGTACGGACTGCACTTCGAGGCGATCAACGGGCTCTCCCCGGACGCCGAGCCGTCACCGACCCACATCGCCGCGCTGCACGAGCTGATCAGGTCCGACGGCATCACCACCGTGTTCTCCGAGACCCTGGGCAGCCGGCAGCTGGCGGACGCGATCGCCGGCGACCTCGGCATCGAAACGGCGGTACTCGACCCCGTCGAGGGACTGGGCGACGCCACCGACGACGAGGACTACCTGTCCCTGATGCGCGCCAACCTCGCCGCGTTGCAGGAGGCGAACCGATGCCGGTGATCGAGGTCCGAGACGGCACGGTGGTGCTCGGCGGCCGGCCGGTGCTGCGCGGCGTCGACCTCCGCGTCGAGCCGGGCGAGGTCGTCGCGGTCCTGGGCGCCAACGGCTCCGGCAAGTCCACCCTGGTCCGCACGATGATGGGCCTGGTGCCCACCGTCCGCGGCGAGGTGTCGCTGTTCGACACCCCGCTGGACCGGTTCCGGGACTGGCAGCGGATCGGCTTCGTCCCCCAGCGCGCAACCGCCGCGGCCGGCGTACCCGCCTCCGTCCGTGAGGTCGTCGCCTCCGGCCGGCTCTCCCGCCGCCCCCTGCTGCGCCCGATGCGCATGGCCGACCGGGCCGCCGTCGAGGAAGCGATAGCCGCCGTCGGGCTCGCGGACCGCGCGAAGGACGGCGTCTCCACCCTGTCCGGCGGCCAGCAGCAACGGGTGCTGATCGCCCGCGCACTGGCCGGCGAGCCCGAGCTGTTCGTCCTCGACGAACCCACCGCCGGCGTCGACCAGCCGAGCCAGCAGGCGTTCGCCGACGCCCTGCAGGTGCTCGTCGCCCGCGGCGCCACGATCGTCCTCGTCGCCCACGAGCTCGGCCCGATGGCGCCGCTGATCGGCCGGACGGTGGTAATGCGGGACGGACGGGTGGCGTACGACGGGCGCCCGATCGTCGACGCGCACGAACTCGAGCATCACCACGGACACCACCACCCCGACCTGCAACAACCCGGGTCCGACTACGTGCCCGCGGTGGCCTCGCCGATGGACCAGGAGCCGGAGGACCGCTGATGGAGGTCTTGACCTACCCGTTCATGATCCGCGCGCTGCTCGCCGCGGTCTTCACCGGCCTGGCGGCACCGGCGGTCGGCACCTACCTGGTGCAGAGGCGGCTCGCGCTGATGGGCGACGGGATCGGCCACATCGCGGTCACCGGCGTCGCGCTGGGGCTGCTCACCGGCACCTCGCCCACGCTGACCGCGGTGATCGTGGCGATCCTCGGCAGCGTGCTGATCGAGGTGATCCGGGAAAAGGGCCGCACCAGCGGGGACGTCGCGTTGGCGTTGCTGTTCTACGGCGGCATCGCCGGTGGTGTGCTGCTGACCGGACTGGCCGACCAGAGCGCCGCCACGCTGAACGCCTACCTGTTCGGCTCGATCACCTCGATCTCCTGGGCCGACGTGTGGGTCACCGTCGCTCTCGCGACCGTGGTGATCGCTGTTTCGGCCGGCTTGTCGCCGCAGCTGTTCGCGGTCGCCCAGGACCAGGAGTTCGCGCGGGTGGCCGGCCTGAACGTGCGGTTCTACAACGTGCTGGTAGCGGTGATGGCCGCGGTCACCGTCACCGTCGCGATGCGCACCGTGGGACTGCTGCTGGTCAGCGCGCTGATGGTCGTCCCGGTCGCCACCGCGCAGCAGGTCAGCCGCGGTTTCCGGGCCACGCTGCTGCTGGCGATGGGGCTGGGCACGCTCGCCTCGGTCGGCGGCCTGACCGTCTCCGGGCTGGTCTCCGCCGACGTCAACGTCGCACCGGGTGCGGCGATCGTGCTGCTGGCACTGGCCGGTTTCGTGGTGGCCTGGCCGATCGGGATGCTCCTGCGCCGCCGACAGCGCCTCGCGGAACCGTTCGCGGCCGATCCCGGTGTAGGGCTCGCGGACGACACCGACCACACCGTCGTACCGGAGAACCACCAGCACGAGCACGGCGACGACTGCGGCCACCCGGCCGTCCCGCACGGCGACCACGTCGACTACATCCACGACGGGCACCGGCACGCACCCCACGGGAGCCACTATGACGAGCACTGAGCCACGGATGCCGAGCGGCACCCGCCCCACCCGGCAACGGCGGGCGGTCGCCGCCGCGCTGCAGTCCTTCGACGACTTCCGCAGCGCCCAGGACATCCACGACCTGCTCAAGCAGCAGGGCGACAACGTCGGGTTGTCCACGGTGTACCGGACGCTGCAGGCGCTGGCCGACGGCGGCGAGGTGGACATGCTGCGCACCGAGGAGGGCGAGGCGCTCTACCGCCGGTGCAGTACGACGCACCACCACCATCTGGTCTGCCGCTCCTGCGGACGCACCGTCGAGGTCGAGGGGCCGACCGTCGAGCGGTGGTCGGACTCGGTCGCCAGCCGGCACGGGTTCACCGAGGTCAGTCACACCCTGGAGATCTTCGGCACCTGCCCCGACTGCGGCTGACCTGTCAGAAGGGTGGGCGGCCATAGCCACCCAGGAGTCTGACAGCTCGGTTCAGGCGCTGCCGTAGCGACGGTCCCGCCGCGCGTAGGCGTCGACCGCCTGCCACAGGTGGCGCCGGTCCACGTCGGGCCAGAGCACGTCGGTGAACACCAGCTCGGAGTAGGCCGCCTGCCAGAGCATGAAGTTCGACAGCCGCTCCTCGCCCGAGGTCCGCCAGATCATGTCCGCCTCGGCCAGCTCGGGCACGTAGAGGTGCCGCGCGAACGTCTTCTCATCCACCCGCTCCGGATTGAGCCGACCGGCCGCGACCGCGCGGGCGATGGAGCGGGCCGCGTCGGCGACCTCGGCCCGACCGCCGTAGTTGACGCACATCGTCAGCGTCAGCACGTCGTTGTCACGGGTCAGCTCCTCGGCGACCCGTAGCTCCTTGACCACCGAGCGCCACAGCCGCGGCTCCCGGCCGGCCCAGCGCACTCGTACGCCGAGCTCGTGCATCTCGTCGCGCCGCCGCCGGATCACGTCGCGGTTGAAGCCCATCAGGAACCGCACCTCGTCCGGCGACCGGCGCCAGTTCTCGGTGGAGAAGGCGTACGCCGAGACCGCCTTCACCCCGATCTCGATCGCGCCCTCCACCACGTCGAACAGTGAGTGCTCGCCCTGCTCGTGGCCTGCCGTGCGAGGCAGCCCGCGTTGCGCGGCCCAGCGCCCGTTGCCGTCCATCACGATCGCGACGTGGCGCGGAACCAGCTCGGCCGGGATCGCCGGCGGCCGCTCGCCGGAGGGATGCGGGGTCGGAGGACGTACGTCGGCCCTGGTCCGCCTCCTCCTGCCCTGCGCCACGCCGCCCCCGCCTCTCAGGTCACCGATGATTTCGCCCACATAGGATGCGGCCACCAACTTATGCTTCTCCCGGGCAGAACCGAGGCAGCACCCTGGAAGCGGGACACGATGGACAGCGCGAACAAGCAGATCGAGCAGCAGATGACCGTGCTGCTGCGCCGGGTGCAGCGGATCCACATCTCCACGTCGTCGGGCGAGATGGAGCTCGACCGGTCGGCGTACGGGATCATGTGCCGGCTCGCCGACGAGGGCCCGCAGCGGCTCGGCTCGTTCGCCTCCGCGTTCGGCCTCGACCCGTCCACGATCACCCGGCAGGTGCAGGCGCTGGAGAAGGCCGGCCTGGCGACCCGGACCATCGACAGCGCGGACCGGCGCGCCTCGATCCTCGACCTGACCGGGGAGGGCCGCGAGGTGCTCGACCGGACCCGTGAGTACCGCCGGAGCCGCCTCAACGAGATCCTCGAGGACTGGTCCGTGGAGGACCGCCGGGAGCTCGGCCGGCTGCTCGAAAAGTTCAACACCTCGATGGAGTCCGTGCTCGAGATCTCCTGACCCTCCACCGGGGCGGTCAGCGTTCCAGGTGGGACAGCGACTTGAGCCCGCGTTCGAGGTGCCAGGCCAGGTAGGCCGCGACGAGCCCGTTGGCCTCCTTGCGGTGCCGGGGCTCACTGGCCTCGACCACCGCCCAGTCCCCGGCGAGCAGCGCCCCGAGCAAGGCGACCGTCTCCAGGGCCGGGCTCGCCGACCCCGGCATCCGGCAGTCGCTGCAGAGCATCCCGCCCGCGGCCGGGTTGAACGACCGGTGCGCACCCTCCAGCCCGCAGCGGGCACAGGCGTCGAAGGACGGCGCGTAGCCGGCCACCGCCAGCGACCGGAGCAGGAAGGAGTCCAGCACCGCGCTCGCGTTGCGCTCGCCGGAGGACATCGCGCGCAGCGCACCGACCAGCAGCAAGAACTGCTGCAGCGCGGGCTCCTTGTCCTCCACCACCAGCCGCTCCGCGGTCTCCAGCATCACCGTGCCCGCGGTGTACTTCTCGTAGTCGGCGCCGATCTTCGCGCCGTACGGCGCCAGCGTCTCGGCCTGCGTGATCACATCCAGCGACCGGCCCTCGGCGAGCTGCAGGTCCACATGGGTGAACGGCTCCAGCCGTGACCCGAAACGGGAGGAGGTGCGCCGTACTCCCTTGGCCACCGCGCGCACCCGACCGGTGCCCCGGGTCAGCAGCGTGATGATCCGGTCTGCCTCACCCAGCTTCTGGGTGCGCAGCACGATCGCTTCGTCACGGTAGAGACCCACGGCCCCATTGTCCCCCCGACGGACCTGAGTCCGACCCTCGGCACACCCCCATGTGGCAAGTCGCCATGGGCCCGGCACGGACTGTGGCGGGATCAACCGTGGGAGCCGCACCCGCGCGTCGGTAACTTCACGGCCATGGCATCGCGACCCTCCCCCGCCGTGCTGGACCTGTCGGGCCGGTGCGCACTGGTGACGGGCGCCGCCAGCGGGATCGGTCACGCCTGCGCCCAACGGCTGGCCGTGGCCGGTGCGCACGTCCTGGTCCTCGACGTCGATGCCGAGGGCGCCGGCAAGGTGGCGGCAGAGGTCGGCGGCGAGGCCGTCGTGGCCGACCTGTCCGACCCCTCGTTCCTGGACGCCCTCGACCCCGGCATCGACGTGGTCGTGAACAACGCCGGCTTCCAGCACGTCTCCGCGGTCGAGGACTTCCCCCGCGAGACGTTCTCGACGCTGCTGACCGTGATGCTCGAGGCGCCGTTCTGGATCATCGCGCACGTGCTGCCGCACATGTACGCCCAGCGGTGGGGCCGGATCGTCAACATCTCCTCGGTGCACGGGCTGGTGGCCTCCCCGCACAAGGCGGCCTACGTGACCGCGAAGCACGGCCTGCAGGGACTCTCGAAGGTCACCGCACTGGAGGGCGCGGAGTACGGCGTCACCTCGAACTGCATCAACCCCGGTTACGTGCGCACGCCTCTGGTGGAGAACCAGATCGACGCGCACGCCAAGATCCGGGGCTGGACCGCCGACCAGGTGGTCGAGCAGGTGATCCTGGAGCGCTCGGTGCTCAAGCGGCTGATCGAGCCCGACGAGGTGGCCGAGATGGCCGCCTACCTGTGCTCACCGGCCGCCGCCGCGGTCACCGGTGCCTCGATGGTGATGGACGGTGGCTGGACCGCGCATTGACCGATGCTGCCGCCCCGCGCCGGCCGGTCGACCGGCACGAGACAATCGGGGACATGTGGACTGACTACCTCGAGCTGCTCGCCAGGGACGCCGCCGCCGTGGAGTACGAGGCGCCGCTGCTCGCGGCCCGGTCCCGCGGGGAGTCCGGTGAGGTGCTCGACCAGCTCGAGCACGGCAAGAAGCTGGCGCTGCAGGTCCGGCAGACGCTGCTGGACCGCCGCCGCCGCGAGGACGAGCTGGCCGCGCTCTACGAGACCGCCGACGACCTGGCCCGGCTCTCCGACCTGGACTCGGTGCTGCAGGCGATCGTGCACCGCGCCCGCTTGCTGCTGCGCACCGACATCACCTACCTGACGATGAACGACCCGGACCGCGGGGACACCTACATGCGGGTCACCGACGGGTCCACCTCGGCCCGGTTCCAGCAGGTCCGGCTGGCGATGGGCGAGGGGCTCGGCGGCCGGGTCGCCCAGAACGCGATGCCCTACGCGACCTCCAGCTACTTCCAGGACGCCCGGTTCAACCACACGAACGACATCGACTCCGCGGTCGCCGACGAGGGCCTGGTCGCCATCCTCGGTGTCCCGCTCCAGCTCGGTTCGCACGTGATCGGGGTGCTCTACGCCGCCAACCGCAGCGAACGCCCGTTCGCCCGCGCCGAGGCCGCACTGCTCGGCTCGCTGGCCGCCCACGCCGCCGCGGCGATCGACAAGGCCCGGCTGCTCGACGAGGCACGGGCGGCGCTCGCCGAGCTGCGCACCGTCAACCTGCTCCTCAAGGAGCACAGCCTGGCCGTGGAACGGGCCTCCGACGCGCACGACCGGATGACCCAGCTGGTGCTGCGCGGCGGCGGCGTCGAGGACGTCGCCCACGCGCTGGTCGACGTCATCGGCGGCGCTCTGCTCGTCGTCGACGAGGGCGACCGGCAGCTGGCGGTCGTGGGTGACTTCCGGTCCCCGAAGGCCGAGAAGCTGGCCAAGGCGGCTGCGGCGTCCCGGGCGAGCGGGCGGGCGGCGAGCCACACCGACGGCCGGACCACCTGGTGGGTGGCCGCGGTCACCGCCGGACCGCAACAGCTAGGGGCGATGGTGCTGCAGCGCGACGGCCTCCTCGAGGACGCGGACCAACGGATCCTGGAGCGGGCGGCGCTGGTGACCGCGCTGCTGCTGCTCAGCCTGCGCTCCGGCATCGAGGCCGAGAACCGGGTTCGCGGAGAGCTGGTCGACGACCTGCTCCGGAACGGCGCCGCGGACCCGGACGGGCTGATCGAGCGGGCCCGGCGACTCGGCATCGACCTGGTCCAGCCGCACTCGGTGTTCGTGGTCGCCTCCGAGGGCGGCGACCGGCTGCGGGCGGCCGGTGCCGCGGAGCACCTCGCCGCGCGCCGGCACGGCCTGTCCGGGGTGTTCGAGGGCCGGCTGGTGCTGGTGCTCCCGGAGCCGGAGGCCGGGGCGTTCGCGCGCACGCTGGCCGACGACCTCGGTGCGACGCTGTCGTGCCCGGTGACCGTCGGCGGGTCCGGTCCGGTCACCGGTGCAGCCGACCTGCTCCCGGCGTACGGCGAGGCGGCCCGCTGCGTGACCGCCCTGCGCACCCTGGGCCGCACCGGCGAGGGCGCGGCGATCACCGAGCTCGGGTTCGTCGGCCTGATGCTCGGCGACCAGCCCGACGTGGCCGGCTTCGTCGCCACCACCCTGGGCACCGTGCTGGACTACGACGCCAGGCGCGGCACCGATCTCGTCGGGACGCTCGAAGCCTACTTCGACTCCGGCTGCAACCTGGCGCGCACGCGCGAGCTGCTGCACGTGCACGTCAACACCGTGACCCAGCGGCTGGACCGGATCGGCCGGCTGATCGGCGAGGACTGGCAGCGCCCCGAGCGCCAGCTCGAGCTGCAGGTCGCCCTGCGGCTGCACCGAATCTCGGGTCCTTCCCGTTGATGATGGGGTGGGCCGATACATCCCGGGCCCTGATTGTGGTGGTCCGCCCTATGTCGGGGTGTGAGGTGGCTCTCTAGGGTCGGTCTCGTGACACCACCTGCTGAGTCCGCATCCGGCGCACCCACGCCTCCGCAGCCGATGATCCGCACCCGCGGACTGGTCAAGGAGTTCAACGGGTTCCGCGCGGTCGACGGCGTCGACCTGGAGATCGGCTCCGGGACGCTGCACGCGCTGGTCGGCCCGAACGGCGCCGGCAAGACCACCCTGTTCAACATGCTGACCGGGTTCATCAACCCGTCGGAGGGCGAGATCCTGATCGAGGGGGTCGATGTCACCGCGATGGCCCCCGAGCAGATCGCCCGACGTGGCGTGGCCCGGTCGTTCCAGATCACCAGCCTGTTCGAGGAGCTGTCCCTGCTCCAGCACGTCGAGCTGGCGCTGCAGGGCAGGTCCGGCCAGGGCTACCGGTTCTGGCAGTCCGACAAGCGGCTGCGGCGGTTCCGCGACGAGGCCCACGAGCTGCTCGACCGGGTCGGCCTGCTCAGCTCCGCCGGCCGCCCGGCAGGGGCCCTGTCCTACGGGCAGAAGCGTGCCCTGGAGCTGGCCCTGGCGCTGGCGCTGTCGCCGCGGCTGCTGCTGCTCGACGAACCCACCGCGGGCATGGGCATCGAGGACGTCGCGAAGACGATCGACCTGATCGCGCGGATCCGGGAGGACCGCACCGTCGTACTCGTCGAGCACAACATGAAGGTCGTCGGCTCCCTCGCCGACCGGGTCACCGTGCTGCAGTTCGGGAAGATCCTGGCCGAGGGCGACTACGACGAGGTCCGCGCGGACCCGCGCGTGATCACCGCCTACCTGGGAGAGTCGGTTGCTTAGCGTGCACGGGGTCTCGGCCAGGTACGGCGAGGCCCAGGTCCTCACCGACGTCACCCTCGACGTGCAGCAGGGCGAGATCGTCACCCTGGTCGGACGCAACGGCGCCGGCAAGACCACGCTGCTGCGCTGCCTGATGGGGCTGCACCGGTCGATGTCGGGGCGCGTCGAGCTCGACGGCGTCGACATCACCCGCCGTTCCTCGCACCAGCGCGCCCGGCTCGGGCTCGGCTACGTGCCCGACGACCGTGGCATCTACGCCAGCCTCAGCGTCGAGGAGAACCTGCTGCTGCCGCCGGTCGTGGACGAGCGGGCCTGGTCGATGGACCAGGTCTACGAGGCCTTCCCGGTGCTGGCCGACCGTCGCCGGCAGACCGGAACGCACCTGTCCGGTGGCGAGCAGCAGATGCTCTCCATCGCCCGGGTGCTCCGCACCGGCGCCCGGATGCTGCTGGCCGACGAACCGACCGAGGGGCTGTCCCCCCTGCTGGTCCAGCAGATCGGCGACATCTTCCGCAGCGTGCGGGAGCACGGGATCACGGTGCTGCTGATCGAGCAGAACCTGCACTTCGCCAGCTCGCTCGCCGACCGGCACCACCTCATCGCGCGGGGCCAGGTCGTCGAGTCGCTGGACAACTCGGAGGTCAAAGAGCGGGAGCACGAGCTCCTCGAGTACCTCGGCATCTAGCCGGGAGAAGACGAAAGGACAGCTGTAGATGAGCAAGATGAGAAAGCTCGGCGCGCTGGTGACCAGCTTCGCCGTGGGCGGAACGCTCGCCGCGTGTGGGGCCGGAGGCCCGGGCGAGGCAGGCGGAGCGATCACCGACGACAAGATCGTCCTGGGCGTGATCACCGACCTGTCCGGCGTCTACTCCGAGCTGGCCGGTGAGAACGCCGTCGAGGCGGTGCGGATGGCCGTCGAGGACTTCCAGGCCAAGCACGGGGACGACGCGGTCACCGACACCATCGAGGTGATCTCCGCCGACCACCAGAACCAGCCGGAGATCGCCAACACCAAGGCCCGCGAGATGTACGACCGCGAAGGCGCGGACGCCATCTTCGACGTACCCACGTCCTCGGCGGCGCTGGCCGTGGCCGGGGTCGCGGAGCAGAACCAGAAGCTGTTCTTCGACATCGGCGCCGGTACGACGGAGCTGACCGGTGCGCAGTGCAACCCGTACACCTACCACTACGGCTACGACACCTACATGCTCGCGCAGGGCACCGGCACCACGGTGACCGAGCAGGGGTCGGAGAACTGGTACATCATCTACCCCGACTACGCGTTCGGGCAGGACATGAACAAGAGCTTCGTGAACGCCGTCGAGGGCGCCGGCGGCACCGTCGTCCAGTCCGACGCGACACCGTTCCCGAACGACAACTTCTCCACGTTCATGACCAAGGCGCCCGGCCTCGACCCGAAGCCGGACGTGCTCGGCACGATGCAGGCCGGTGGCGACCTCGTCAACGTGGTCAAGCAGTACAACGAGTTCGGGCTGCGTGAGAAGGGCATCGACCTTGCCGTCGGCCTGATGTTCGAGACCGACATCGCCTCGATCGGCGTCGAGCCGCTCGCCGGGACGCTGTTCACGACAGCGTGGTTCTGGAACCTCGACGACCGCAGCCGCGAGTGGGCCGACAAGTTCAAGGAGCGCACCGGTTCACGTCCCACGTTCGACCACGCCGCCAACTACTCGGCTGCCACGCAGTACCTCGAGGCCGTGCAGCGCGCCGAGACCGACGACGCCGACGCCGTGAACGAGGAGCTGAACGGGCTGGAGTTCGACGACTTCTTCGCGCGCAACGCCACCCTGCGCGAGGGCGACCACAACCTGGAGCACGACTCCTACCTGGTCGAGGTCAAGCAGCCGGACGAGGTCGAGGAAGACTTCGACTTCACCAAGCTCGTCGAGACCATTCCTGCGGCCGAGGCGTTCATGCCGGTCGAGGACAGCGGCTGCGAGATGGGCTGACACGACACTGATGGACGCACTCCTGCAGCAAATCTTCACCGGCCTGGTGAGCGGTAGCTTCTACGCGCTGCTCGCGCTCGGGCTGTCGGTGATCTTCGGGATGCTCGGCGTGGTCAACTTCGCGCACGGCGCCTTCTACATGCTGGGCGCCTTCGGGGCGGTGACCGTGCTGGACACCATCGGCGTGAGCTTCTGGCTCGCGCTGGTGGTGGTCCCGCTGGTCCTCGCCGTGCTCGGGATGGTGCTCGAGCGGACCCTGGTCCGGCGGCTGACCTCGCTCGACCCGTTGTACAACTTCCTGCTCACCTTCGGTCTCGCGCTGATCCTCCAGGACCTGGTGCGGCTGAAGTACGGCGTCTCCTCGCAGCCCTACTCGCGACCCGACCTGCTGCAGGGCAGCTTCAACCTCGGCCTGTTCACCTACCCGCGGTACCAGGTGTTCGTGCTGGTGTTCTCCATCGTCGTGTCGGTGGCCGTGTGGCTGGTCCTCTCGCACACCCGGATCGGGATGATCGTGCGCGCCTCCACCGAGCGACCGGAGCTCACCAGCGCGCTCGGCGTCAACGTCGGCCGGTGGGTGACCCCCGTCTTCGGCTTCGGCGTGGCGCTGGCCGGACTGGCCGGGGTGCTCGCCGCACCGATGCGCGCGGTCAACTCCGAGATGGGTGGTGACCTGATCATCGTGATCTTCGCGGTGGTGGTGATCGGCGGCCTGGGCTCGGTGTTCGGCTCGGTCGCGGCCGGCTACCTGATCGGGATGCTGACCGCCGTCGGGAACTTCTACGTGCCCGCGTTGTCGCAGAGCCTCGTGTTCATCCTGATGGCCCTGGTGCTGCTGCTACGGCCGGCGGGACTGTTCGGCCGGGAAGAGAGTATGTCGTGATCACCGCAAGGCTGCTGCAGGGCGGAGGCGCCCTGCGGTGGACGCTGCTGGTCGTGGGCCTCGTCGTCGCACTGGCGCTCCCCTGGTTCGTCTACCCGCCGATCGCCACCGACATGATCGCGTGGGCGTTGTTCGCGGTCGCGCTGGACCTGCTGCTCGGCTACACAGGGCTGCTGTCCTTCGGCCACGCCGCCTTCTGGGGCAGCTCGGCCTACGCGACGGGGCTGGTGGCGATCCACACCGGGATGCCCTTCTACGTAGCCGTGCTCGCCGGTGCCCTTGTGGCGGCGGCGCTCGCGGTGCCGATCGCCTACCTGTCGGTGCGGCGCACCGGCATCTACTTCGCGATGGTCACGCTGGCCTTCGCGCAGCTGATCTACTTCGTGGCCAACCAGTGGCGCTCGGTGACGGGCGGCGAGAACGGCCTGCAGGGCATCCCCCGAAACCTGTTCGGTCTCGACCTGTCCGACGGCTTCTACTTCTACTACGCGGCGCTGCCGGTGATCCTGCTCGGACTGTTCGCGGCCTGGCGGATCGTGCACTCGCCGTTCGGCCGGGTGATCATCGCGATCCGGGAGAACCCGGCCCGCGCCCGGGCCCTCGGCTACAGCGTCGACCGCTACAAGATCCTGGTCTTCGTGCTCTCGGCGTTCCTGGCCGGTGTCGCCGGCGGCGTATACGCGATCGGCCACGGCTTCGCGTCCCTGCAGGAGGTCTACTGGACCACCTCGGGCAAGGTCGTGGTGATGACCGTGCTGGGCGGGATGGGCACGCTGTGGGGCGCGGTGGTCGGGGCCGGCATCATCGTCCAGCTCGAGGACTACCTGGCCACCGCCGGGATCGACGCGAACGGGATCGTGACGGGTGCGATCTTCGCGATCACCGTGCTGCTGTTCCGCAAGGGCATCTGGGGCACCGTGGCCCAGCTGCTCGGGCGACGCCGGCGTGACGACCGCGACGCGGAGCCCGGTCCGGTCCGGCCTGCCACGACGACGGAGGAGCACGCCGACGCCCGGTAGCCGGTCAGGTGGAGCGGACCCCCTTGCGGGCCCGGCGCGGCGCCGGCTTCCAGCACGCGGTGACGAAGTCCACGGCCTCCGCGGTGAGCCGGTCCGGCCGGGCCCGCCACTCGAGGATCCCCCGGGCCTCGACGAACCGGCCGTTCGGCAGCTCGTCGGCCACCATCGCCGCGTCGGCGAACGGGTGAATCGGGTCGCGCGGGTGGCCGACCACCATCGCCGGTGCCTGGATCAGCCGGCGGAGCTTGCTCGGCGGTGCGATCCGGCCGAAGAAGATCCCGTGGATCGTCGCGGCCATCGACGCCGGCCGCTGGTTCAGCGTGTCCAGCACGATGCCTGCCCAGAACGGGACGATGCCGCGCGGCACCATCCTGGTGGCCGTCCGCAGCGCGGTGACCGAGACCGGCACGAACCGGGCCGCGAACATCAGCGGCCCGAACGCGATCAGCCCGGCCTCCAGGCCGTTGTCGAGCACCGGCATCTCCAGCAGCAGTCCCCGGACCCGTTGCGGGGCCATGTCGGCCACCTCCAGTGAGACGTTCGCCCCCAGCGACGTACCGCCGATCACCGCCTGGTCGGCACCGAGGTGGTCCAGCAGCTCGACGACCTGCTCACCGAAGGCGGTCATCGAGTACTGCATCGGGTCTGTCGGACGGTCCGAACGTCCGTGCCCGAGCAGGTCGACGGTGACCACGTGGAAGCCTTCGGCCGCGATCGCCCGGGCCAGCGGCTGGTGCATCCGGCGCGGCATCAGCTGGCCGTGGATCAGCACCACCCACTGGTCGCCGGCCCCGAACTCGGTGTACTCGACCCGGTCGTCGCCGATGAAGAACTGGCCGATCCGCTCAGAAACCAAAGTCGCCATGGGTACAACCTAAATTACGTTCGGGTAGCCTCAGTTTGATGAGTGCCCAAGATCACCCGCGGTTGCGTCCACCCATGCACATCGTTGCGATGGGAGTCACGGCGACCGGTAAGACGTCGGTGGCCGAACGGCTCGCCAAGGAGCTCGGTCTCGACTTCTCCGAGGGCGACGACCTGCACCCGCAGGCCAACATCGACAAGATGTCCGCGGGCACGCCGCTCGACGACGACGACCGGCGGCCCTGGCTGCAGGCGATCGCCGAGCTGATCGCCGACCAGCACCGGGCGGGTACGTCGGCGGTGGTGACCTGCTCCGCGCTCAAGCGGTCCTACCGTGACATCCTTCGCAGCGGCCTGGCCGACAGCGACATCTTCTTCGTGCATCTGCACGCCGACTTCGACGTGCTGTTCGAGCGGATGTCCCAGCGCACGAAGCACTTCATGCCGCCCTCGCTGCTGCAGTCCCAGTTCGACACGCTCGAGCCGCTCGAGGACGACGAGTCCGGGGTGCTCGTCGACGTGGCACCACCCCTGGACGCCGTCGTCGCCGCGTCGGTAAATGCGGTGCGGGCGGCCTACGCCCGATGACATGCTCGCGGGCGTGACCTCGCCCGACCTGCTCCGGACCCTCGAGACCTACTACGACGCGGCGCCCCGTCCGGCCGCGACCGCGGAGGACGTCGGCCCGTTCACCCTGTTCGTCAAGACGGAGCCCTCGGGGTGGCCGTTCTACGCCCGCCCGCGGCTCGGCCTCGACGTACCGGTCACCGCCGTCGACGTGAAGCAGATGCGCGACCGGCAGCGCGCGCTCGGTGTGCCGGAGGCCCTGGAGTGGGTGCACCAGACCACGCCGTCCCTGCTCGACGCGGCCCGCGCGGATGGTCTACAGGTCGCCGAGTGCCCGCTGCTCGTGCTCCCCACCGAGTTGTCAGGCGCTGTGGGCGCCCCGGCGGTCATGGTGCCTGACAGGTCGGTGCGGGTGGAGGTGCTCGCGCCCGACTCCCCCGACCTCGCCGCCTCGGTGGGTGCGGTCGGTGCGGGGTTCGACGGGACCGACGAGTACGAACCCCATGACCCCGGCGCGCGCGTGGGGCAGATGTCCGCCGGGTTGCTGGTCACGGTCGCGGCGTACGACGAGCGCGGGACTGTGGTCGGTGGCGGGAGCCACTCGCCGCGGGGTGACACCACCGAGCTGACCGGGATCGCGGTGCTGCCCCGGGCGCGTCGTCGTGGGATCGGCGCCGCGATCACCCATGCCCTCGTCGAGGATGCCCGGCGACGCGGGCTTCGGACCGTGTTCCTCTCCGCCCAGGACGACTCGGTGGCCCGGGTCTATGAGCGGGTCGGCTTCGTCCGGATCGGTACCGCCTGCATCGCGGAGGCCCCCGGTGCCTGAGTCGCCGCGGTCGCGGGCGGCGTCCGGGATGCGGACCGACGTCGACGCGGGCGTCGAGGTCGGCGTCGAGGTCCGGCCGGTCGTCGCGGACGACTGGGAGGCCTGGCGCGACATCCGGCTGCGCTCCCTGCGCGACTCCCCCGACGCGTTCGGGTCGACGGTGGAGCACGAGCTGGCCTGCACCGAGCAGGACTGGCGCCGGCGCCTCGACGGGTCCGGGCCGGCCGTGCTCGCCTGGTCCGGCGGCGCCACGGTCGGGATGGGGGCAGGCTTCCTGCATGCGCCGGGCAGGATGATGGTGGTCGCGATGTGGACCGATCCGGCCTGGCGCGGCCACGGCGTCGGCAGTCGCGTCCTGGACGCAGTGGTGGGCTGGGCCGAGCGACACGACGTACGCCCGGACCTGTGGGTCGCGGACGCGAACCCGGCCGCACGCGCGCTCTACGAGCGGCACGGGTTCGTCGCGACCGGCGAGACCGAGCCGCTGCGGGACGGGTCGCCGCTGACCAAGAGCCGGCTGGTGCTGTCACCCGGCCGCTGACCGGTCGCCACAACGGCACACGTGTGCTGGTCCGACACGGATCTGCGAGGAAACCGTGCAGCTCCGGCACACGTGTGCGCTTGTTGACCTCTTCGCCCGCGGACCGGGTCAGCCGGCCCGGTTCACCGCCGAGATCACGGCCTTCAGCGAGGCGGTGACGATGTTCGGGTCGAGCCCGACGCCCCACAGGATCTGGTCGCCGACCGCGCACTCGACGTAGGCCGCCGCGATCGCGTCGCCGCCGGAGGACAGCGCGTGCTCGTGGTAGTCGAGGACGCGGACGTCGGTGCGGT
>JAICRS010000087.1 GCA_025966335.1 Nocardioidaceae bacterium | reverse complement strand
GGTCGCGCTGTCGGAGAACCTGACCGGGCAGGTGTTCGTGAACCAGTCCGCGGCGTTCTCCGACTTCCACGGCACCGGGGCGAACCCGGCCGCGAACGCGTCGTACACCGATACCGCCTACGTCGCCAGCCGGTTCCGCGTCATCCAGTCCCGCCGCCACATCTGACCCGACTCCGGCCGACCAGGCGCGCCAGTGCTCAGGGGTAGGTGACGCCGGTGGCCTCCTCGGAGACCCGCCACAGGGCTGCGGCCAGCTCCGGATCGCGCGCCTGCCGGCTGGTCCGCACGATCGTCGGAGCACCACGCATCTCGCCGGGCCCGCTCGGCCCGAGGTAGGCGCCGCCGGGCAGCCCGGGCATCGTCGCGGCCATCAGCGACGGCAGCGCACCCATCTCCGCCGGCTGCGCGAGCACCCGGGTCGCCGCCTGGATGATCGAGCCCTCCGCGGTCCGGCCGTGCATCCCGAGCCCGGCGCTCATCAGGTTCGTGGCCGCATAGCCGGGATGCGCACCGACCGAGGTGATCGGCAGGTCCGCCGCCCGAGCCCCGCGGTCCAGCTCGAGCATGAACAGCAGGTTCGCCAGCTTGGACTGTCCGTAGCTGCGCCACTTGTTGTAGCCGCCGTGGTCGACGCGCGGATCGGTCACCGGAACCGATCGGGCCACCCGGTGCATCTGCGAGGCCAGCGTGACCACCCGCGCACTCCCGGACGCCACCAGCTGGGGAAGCAGCAGACCGGTGAGCGCGAAGTGCCCGAAGTGGTTGGTCCCCATCTGCAGGTCGAAGCCGTCGGCGGTACGCCGGGCCGGGGTGGCCATCACGCCGGCGTTGTTGACCAGGATGTCGAGAGGTCCGTACGCCGACGCCTCCGCGGCCGCCCGTCGCACGGAGGCGAGGTCGGCCAGGTCCATCACGACCGGCCGCAGCACCGCGTTGGGCAGGGTCCGCCGGATGTCGTCCACCACCGCGGAAAGCTTCTCCTCCGAGCGGCCGGCCAGGATCACCTCGGCGCCGCTGCGGGCCAGCTCCAGCGCCGTGTGCTCACCGATGCCGCCGGTCACCCCGGTGACCAGGCCACGTCGCCCGGTCAGGTCGGGCATCTCCGCCAGCGACCACGTCGGCCCGCTCACGGTGTCACGGCCATCGCCTCGAGAACCCGCCCGCCGAGCGCCGAGTCACCGTCGATCCGCACGTCGACCTCGGCCCACGGCCGGCGGCCGCCGCTGAGGACGATGAACGCCTCCAGGTCCATGGCCAGCCGTACCGTGGGCTCGGCGGGATCGCTCGGCATCGGCACGGCCCGGCCCGCCGGGGTCACCTCCACCGCAAGGTGCACCGGGCTCACTCCGGACACATCCAGCACGACCGTCGTACCCGCCGGCGGAGCGACGCGCTTGCCCACGCAGTAGCCGAAGCTCCGCGCGAACACGTTGACCGTGTGCGCGGCGCCCGGACCGGTCATCCCGCCGGGGCGACCAACCGCGCGGCGGATGTCCTGCTCGTGCATCCAGACGTCGAGCACCCGGTTGCTGAGCAGGGTCTCCCAGTTCCAGCCGATGTCTCCGGGTGTGCGCCGCGGGCGGCCAGAACCGTCGGTCGGCGGGTCCGCCTCGAGCTCGACGAGCCGGGCAGCCGCAGCTTTCTCGAGCTCGTCGATGATGTCGGTCGATGCCCACGAGGCGCGGGCCAGCGGACCCCGCTCGGTGTAGCTGCCCATCGGAGACCGGACGTGCGCCAGCTGGGGCACCTCGACGGGTGCCTGGTCGAAGCCGGCGAGCTCCGACTCGAGGTGGGCCAGGTGTCCGGCGACGGCCCGGACGTCCCAGCCCGGCAGGTCGGTCTGCCGGGAACAGTCCTGCTCGTCGAGGGATCGCAGCACGGTGACCACGTCGGCCACCGATGTCGTCCACGCGTCGATGTAGCTCCGCAGCCGGGCCTGGTCCGAAGTCATGGACAGGAGCCTAGAGAACGGCGTACGTCGGACCGGCGGCTGGCCTCTCGCCGGAGCCCTTCGGCCCGCCCCGCTAATGTCGAGGACATGCTGATTGCCGAGGACCTTCTGCTGCTGCTCACCGACGACGCCGCCGGCAAGCTCGCCGTCTCCGGAGTCGAGGCCGACATCGCGCTCGGCGGCGCGAACCTCGTCGAGCTGGCCCTGCTCGAACGAGTCGACGTGACCGGCGAGGCAGATGGCGGACGCACCGGGCGGCTCGTCGTGCGCGACCCCAGCCCCACCGGCGACCCGCTCCTCGACTCCGCGTTGATGATCATCGGTCAGCGTCAGGGGAAGAAGCCGGCGGCGGCCATCTCACCGCTCAGCAAGAACCTGCGCGACACCCTGTTCGGGCGCCTGGTCGACCGGGGGATCCTGCGGGCGGAGCGCGGGAAGATCCTCGGCATCCTCCCCACCCGCAGCTGGCCCGCGCAGGATGCCAGCCACGAGGCGGAGGTACGCCGGCTGGTCACCCAGTCGCTGGTGCACGGGATCACCCCGGACCCGCGCACGGCGGCGCTCGTCTCGTTGCTGCACGCGCTGAAGGCGGTCCCCAAGGTCGTCGATCCTCGTGAGCACGGCGTGGCCAAACGCGACCTGCAGGCGCACGCGAAGCAGATCGCCGAAGGTGACTGGGCGTCCAAGGCGGTGCGCCAGGCGATCGACGAGATGATGGCTGCGGTGATGGCGGCCACCACCGTGGCCACGACCGCTGCCGCCACGAGCTAGCATCGCGGTCGTGACACCTCCCGCCCGCGACGGGCGCCCACCTCGTGTCCGGGCCCCGGAGCTGAAGGGACGCGGCTGGCTCAACACCGACCGGGAGCTTGCCCTCGCGGACCTCCGTGGTCGCTTCGTGCTGCTCGACTTCTGGGCCTTCTGCTGCATCAACTGCCTGCACGTGCTGGACGAATTGCGGCCGCTCGAGGAGAAGTACGAGGGTGAGCTCGTCGTCATCGGCGTGCACTCGCCGAAGTTCGTGCACGAGGCGGATCCCGATGCCCTCGCCGCCGCGGTGGACCGGTACGACGTGACCCATCCGGTCCTCGACGACCCGGAGCTGCTGACCTGGCAGGCCTACACTGCACGGGCCTGGCCCACCCTGGTGCTGGTCGACCCCGAGGGGTACGTCGTCGCGCAGTACGCCGGCGAGGGGCATGCGCACGCGATCGACGCGCTGATCGCCGAGCTCCGCGAGGACCACGTTCAGAGGGGCACGTTGCAGCCCGGTGACTCTCCCTACGTCCCGCCGACCGTCGAGCCGCGTGAGCTGCGGTTCCCGGCGAAGGCGATTCGCCTGCCTGGCAAGGGATTCCTCGTCGCAGACGCCGGTCACCACTGCCTGGTCGAGGTCGAGGAGGACGCGGAGACCGTCGTACGCCGGATCGGCTCCGGCACCCGGGGTCTTCTGGACGGACCCGCCGACGATGCCCGCTTCAACGAGCCGAACGGGCTCTGCGCACTGCCGGCCGAGATGGCAGCTGAGGTGGGCTGCGACGTCGTCGTCGCGGACACCGTGAACCACGCCCTGCGCGGCGTGCGGCTCGAGACCGGTGAGGTCAGGACCCTTGCAGGCAACGGGAAACAGTGGTTCGGAGACGCCTCGTCCGCCGGCTCGCTGTCCAGTCCCTGGGACGTTACCTGGTGGGACGGCGCGGTCTGGGTAGCGATGGCCGGCATCCACCAGCTGTGGACCTTCGACCCGGTCACCGGCGAGGTCGTCGCCGCCGCCGGCACCACGAACGAGGGCCTGCTCGACGGCCCGCTGGCCGACGCCTGGTTCGCGCAGACCTCAGGATTCGCGGCCACCGACGACCGGTTGTGGCTGGCGGACAGCGAGACCTCGTCGCTGCGCTGGGTGGAGCGCGAGAACGTGCACACCGCGGTCGGCACCGGGCTGTTCGACTTCGGCTTCCGGGACGGCCCCGCCGGACAAGCGCTCCTGCAGCACCCGCTCGGCGTGACCGCGCTCCCGGACGGGTCCGTCGCGGTGTGTGACACCTACAACGGAGCGGTGCGGCGGTACGACCCGCAGACCAAGGAGCTGTCCACGATCGCAGTCGGCCTCGCGGAGCCGAGCGGCGCCGTCGTGGACGGTGAGCACCTCGTGGTCGTGGAGTCCGCGGCGCACCGGCTGACCCGGGTCCCGCTCGGCTCGATCGCCGCGGCCGGCGGCCTCGCGCACACCACGAGTCGGCCGGTGACCGAGGTCGCCGGGGGTGAGCTCGAGCTGGTCGTCGCGTTCGAACCACCGCCGGGTCAGAAGGTCGACGACCGGTTCGGGCCGCCGTCGCAGCTGGTCGTGTCCGCCACCCCCGCCGCGCTGATCAGGTCCGGCGACGGTCGCGGCACCGACCTGACGAGGACGATCACGATCGATGCCGGAGTCGGCGACGGCGTCCTGCACATCGCGGCCCGGGCCGCCTCCTGCGACGCCCACGGAGGAGAGGGGGCCGCCTGCCACATGCACCAGCAGGACTGGGGGGTGCCGGTGCGGGTCGCCGAACGGGGTGTCCAACGTCTCGTGCTCCCGCTCTCCGGACGGTCGGAGGCCTGACTTCCCGCTGCTAGAATTGGACTCAGCCAAGGCCACGGGGTTTGCCGCTCGGCGCGCAGCACGCGACGAGGGTGGAACTCAGGAGGCCTTTCTTGTCGCCCGGTGTGGGTGCGCGAATCTCGGAAACGCCTCGCGCAAGACCCAAGGATCGGGTGCCTAGCGTCTCGCTGGCTCGCCGGACCACACCGTGGCATCCGGGCTAGGACGCGCCCGACCATTTTCTGGAGTACTTCCTCTTGTCCTCAGCGACTGCTGTTCCGTCCACCGCGCCCTTCGACGCACTCGACCTTCCCGCCCCGCTCATCGCGGCACTGGCCCGCCAGGGCATCACCGTGCCGACGCCCGTCCAGGCCGCGGTCATCCCCGACGCCCGCGGCGGGCACGACGTGCTCGGTCGCGCCCAGACCGGGTCCGGGAAGACCCTGGCCTTCGGCCTGCCGATCCTGGCCCGCCTCGCCGGTGAGCGGAGCCGCCCGAAACATCCGCGTGCGCTCATCGTCGTACCCACCCGTGAGCTGGCCAGCCAGGTCCGTCGTTCCCTCGAGCCGCTGGCCGAGTCGCTGCGCCTGAAGCTGACCACGGTGTACGGCGGCACGCCCTACGACCGGCAGATCAAGGCACTGCGCAACGGCGCCGACATCGTCGTGGCCACGCCCGGTCGGCTCGAGGACCTGATCAACCGCGGTGCCTGCCGGATGGACGACATCGAGATCACCGTCCTCGACGAGGCCGACCACCTCTGCGACCTCGGCTTCTACCCGGTCGTCGACCAGCTGATGCGCGCGACGCCGCAGGGCAGCCAGCGGATGTTGCTGTCCGCCACGCTCGACGGCGACGTGGACCGCCTGGTCCGCACGCACCTGCGTTCGCCGAAGCTGCACGAGCTCGACGCCAACGAGGGCTCGGTCACCACGATGGACCACCACGTGATGGTGGTCGGCGGGTTCCGCGACAAGGTCGCCGCCGCTACCGCCCTCGTCGAGGCCAACCCCCGCTCGATCGTGTTCACGCGCACCCGTGAGGGCGCCACCGACCTCGCCGAGTCGCTGACCCAGGGCGGGATCGAGGCGGTGGACCTGCACGGCAACCTCTCGCAGCGGGTCCGCGAGCGGAACCTGCACAAGTTCTCCACTGGGAAGGCGCAGGTCGTGGTGGCCACCGACGTCGCCGCCCGCGGCATCCACGTCGACCACGTCGGCCTGGTCGTGCACTACGACGCGCCTGCGGACGCCAAGGCCTACCTGCACCGTTCGGGTCGGACCGCTCGTGCCGGCCAGTCCGGTGCCGTGGTCACGATCACCACCCCGCGCCAGCTCGACGAGATCGTCCGGCTGCAGTCCCGGGCCGGCGTCGAGCCGCGTCACCACGACATCCGGTCCGCGCCGCGACCGATGACCGCTGAAGCGCTGGCGGAGTCCGGCGAGCAGGCACCCGCGCCCCGTCGCGGCGGAGCTCCGCGTGGCGGTGCTTCGCGTGGCACGTCCAGCGGCCGGTACGGCGCCGGTAACCGTGGCGGCTATCAGGGCAACCGCGAGGACCGTGGTGGTTCACGTGGCGGTTACCAGGGCAACCGCGATGAGCGGGGTGGCGGCCGTGAGGATCGAGGCGGCTTCCGCGAGGACCGGGGCTCGTTCCGCGGCGACCGCCGTACCGACTCCCGCCCCGCACGCACCGACCGGCACGGTGACTCGCGCTCGGCGCGGGACGAGCGGTCCTTCGGGTCCGACCGTCCTCAGCGTGGCAGCGACCGCCCCCAGCGCAGCGAGCGACCGGACTTCCGCGACCGCGGCTTCCGCGCCGACCGGCCGCAGCGCAGTGAGCGACCGGACTTCCGCCGCTCGGACGACTCGCGGGACCGTCGCGGCGCCGGCCGACCGGACGGGTTCGACTCGGCACCCGAGCGTCCCCGCAAGCCGCGCTGGTCACAAACCGGGAACTGAACAAGCCGCACCATCGACCGGGCGGGCCGTACCTGAGGGTGCGGCCCGCCCGGTCGTTCTGCGCACGCGATGGGCGCATCCGCAAGACCTGACGGCTCGGCCCGCTAAACCTGACGGCTCGGCCCGCCAAACCTGACGGCTCGGCGGGGGTCAGGGGGCGCCGCGGGGTTCCTCGTGGCCGGGGAGCACGTCGCTGAGCTCGTCGACGACCAGCAGGTCCTGGCGCACCTGACCGGCGCGGAACGACGCCCGCCCGACCATGTGGCTGGCGATCGGGGACGTGACGAGCTGGAACAGCGCCACCAGGAACAGCAGCCCGAGCGATCCGAGGTCGCGCAGCCGGAACCCCAGGCCGAGCAGCACCAGGATCAGCCCGAGCACCTGGGGCTTGGTCGCCGAGTGCATCCGGGTGAGCACGTCGGGGAACCTGAGTACGCCGACGGCCGCGATCAGCGCGAGCAGTGCACCGGTCACCAGCAGCGCCGCCGACACCACGTCCGCGACCGCACCCCAGCTCATGAGTGCTCCGCCTCGACGTCGTCGACTCCCCTGGTGAACCGCGCCACGCTGACCGAGCCGACGAAACCGACCAGGCTCAGCACCACCAGGACCGGCAGCGTGGTCGTGTGCCGGTTGGCCGCGGCCTCCAGGGCGAGGCCGCAGATGATCACCGCGACCAGGACGTCCAGCGCGACCACGCGGTCCAGCATGGTCGGCCCGAGAGCGATCCGGATCACCAGCAGCAGCGCGGCCAGCGCGAGCATGCCGACGCAGATGGCGAGTACGACGGTCACGGTGGCGATCCTTCCGTTGAGGTCTCGAGATGAGCCGTCTCGGCGCCGAGCGCGAGCACCACCCGGCGTTCGAGCGTGAAGACGCGGCTGCGGAACTGCTCCACCCCGGCCAGGTCACGGACATCGAGGACGTGCAGGAACAGCGTGTGGGTGGACCGGCGGGCCTCCACCACGAGGCTGCCCGGAACCAGGGAGACCATCTCCGCGACGATGGTCAGCACGAAGTCGGACTGCGTCAGCAGGTCGACCTCGATGACCGCGTTCCGCGGCGAGCGGTGGAACTGAAGCGTCTTCCAGGCGACGTCGACGCTCGCGGCGATGACGTCGGCGAGGAAGCGGACCACCAGCCAGGCCAGCCAGACCGGCCGGATCCGTAGCTGCATCCGCAGCGGTGGCAGCGGGAACACCAGGCACACCACCACGCCGACGAGGATCCCGCCCAGGAGGTTGGCGATCGACACGTCACCCCACAGCGCGATCCACACCACGGCGAGCCAGGCGATCACCGGCCACTGCAGGGACCGGTACCTCGCCGGCCGCAGGCTGCCGTCGCGCCGCTGCTTCAGCACCGGGCTCACCGGGCACCACCGGAGAGGACGGAGGAGATGTAGGGATCGCGTTCGAGCATGTCGGCAGCCGCCCGGTCGGTGAACCCGAACATCGGGCCGGCCACCAAGGTCAGACCGAGGCTGAACGCGATCAGGCCACCGGTCGCCCCGACCATGGTCCGGGGCAGCGTGTCGGGCAGCTCACCAGCCTGCAGCAGCTGGTGCAGGTCCCGGTTGGTGCCGTCCTCCTCGTCACGGATGCTGCGCGCCTCGTCGAGCTCCCGTCGCCCGTAGGTGGCGGTGCCGACGTGGACGTGGTCGCCGTGCCGCACCACCTCGGGGTCGAGGAGCGGCCGCCGCTCGTCGGGCTCCGGCAGCGCCTGGGCCATCTCGTGGGCCTGCTCCGGGGTCCGCCAGAAGGCCACGCTCCAGGTCTTCGCCACGGCGTACAGCGTGAGCAGGCTGGTCAGCACGCTGCTGCCGACCAGGGCGAGGGCCAGCGGTGAGCCGACCTGGAGACCCGCCTCGAGCAGGCCGACCTTGCCGAGGAACCCCGACATCGGCGGGATCCCGGCGAGGTTCATCGCCGGCACGAAGAACAGCACGCCGAGCAGCGGGGCGAGCCGGGCCAGCCCACCGAGCCGGAGCAGGCTGGTGCTGCCGGCGCGTCGCTCGACCAGCCCGAGAACCAGGAACAGTGCCGTCTGGATCGTGATGTGGTGGGCTACATAGAAGATCGCGCCGGAGAACCCGGCGGCGGTGCCGAGGCCGATCCCGAACAGCATGAAGCCGATGTGGCTGACCAGCGTGAACGACAGCATCCGTTTGATGTCGGACTGGGCGATCGCACCGAGGATGCCGACCAGCATCGTCAGCAGTGCGGCCCACAGCAGCAGGTCGGACAGCGGGCTGTCCGCGAACAGCAGCGTCTGGATGCGCATGATCGCGTAGACGCCGACCTTCGTCAGCAGGCCCGCGAACACCGCGGTCACCGGCGCGGGTGCGGTCGGGTAGCTGTCCGGCAGCCAGAAGGAGAGCGGGAACACCGCGGCCTTGATCGAGAACGTGGTGAGCAGCAGCAGCTGGAGGACCAGGCTGACCGAGTCCGGCAGCTCGGCGATCCGGCCGGCGAGCTGCGCGAGGTTCAGGCTGCCGGTCGCGGCGTAGACGGCGGCGATGGAGATCAGGAACAGCATCGAGGACACGATGTTGACGACCACGTAGATGGTGCCGGCGCGGATCCGGGAACCGGTGCCGCCCAGGGTCAGCAGCACGTAGCTGGCGAACAGCAGGATCTCGAAGCTGACGAACAGGTTGAACAGGTCGCCGGCGAGGAACGCGTTGCCGACGCCCGCGGCCAGCACCAGGTACGTGGGGTGGTAGATCGTCAGCGGGGTGTCCCGGTCGTCGCCGGTCATGCCCTGCCCGATGGAGTAGACCAGCACGCCGAGCGTGACCACGGCGGACACCAGCAGCATCATCGCGGAGACCCGGTCGGCGACCAGCGAGATCCCGAGCGGTTCGGGCCAACCGCCGATCCAGATCACCTGCGGGCCGTTCCGGTCGGCCTGGTAGAGCAGGATGCTCGCGATCACCACGACAGCCACCAGCGTCGTCGTACTCACCGCGCGTTGCAGCGCCTGTCGCCGGCTGAGCATCAGCGCCAGACCGGCACCGAGCAGCGGCAGGATCACCGGGAGCGGTACGAGCGCGTTCATCGCGGCCGGCCCTCCTCCTGCGCCGGTTCGACCAGGTCGTCCTCGTCGCCGGCGCGCTGGGACAGGTCGTAGCTGTCCGAGGCCTCGTCGGCCGCGGCGAGCCTCCGGATCGCGGCGTCCTCGACGTCGTCCTGTACGTCGTCGTGGCCGGTCAGCTGCCAGCTGCGGTAGGCCATCGCGAGCAGGAACGCGGTCGTGCCCAACGTGATCACGATCGCGGTGAGCACCAGCGCCTGGGGCAGCGGGTCACTCATCGTCGCCGGCGGCGGGGACAGGCCGACGATCGGCGCCCGGCCGGCCGGACCGCTGGCCACCAGGAACAGCACGTTCACCCCGTTGCTGAGCAGCACCAGCCCGACCAGCACCCGGGTCAGGCTGCGTTCGAGGATCAGGTACACGCCGCAGCCGATCATCACCGACGCGGTGCTGATCAGGGTCAGGTCCGCGGTCATCGCGCCACCTCCGCGGCCGCGCGGTCGCGCTCCTCGCGGATGATGTGCCGGTCGATCCCGGAGCCCAGGCTGCGCAGCAGGTCCAGGATGAGCCCGACGACCACCAGGTAGACGCCGACGTCGAAGAACACCGAGGTGACCAGGTGGATGTCGCCGAGCAGGGGGGCGTGCAGGTCGACCACCGCGCTCTGCAGCACGGCACCGCCGAACGCGAGCGGGGCCAGTCCCGAGCCGGTGGCGATCGCCAGTCCGACGCCCAGCAGCGCGCCGGCGTCCACCGGTGCCGCCTCGTCCAGCTCGTAGCGGCCGCCGGCGAGGTAGCGGACCATCAGCGCCAGACCGGTGACCAGTCCCGCGGCGAAGCCACCGCCGGGGTTGTTGTGGCCGGAGAACAGCAGGAACAGCGAGAACACCACGATCGTGTGGAACACCAGCCGGGTGATCACCTCGAAGATGATCGACCGTCGTTCGGGGGTCAGCGTGCGTCCGCCGGGCAGCCACACCCGGCGTCCGGCCGCCGTCGGCACCTTCTCCACCAAGGTCGGGTAGGGGATGTCGTAGACCCGGCGGATGCTGGAGGTCCGCGTCTGCAGGAACACCAGGCTGGCGACGCCGGTCGCCGCGGCCACCAGCACCGCGAGCTCGCCCATCGTGTCCCAGGCGCGGATGTCGACCAGGGTGACGTTGACGATGTTGTTGCCGCCGCCGTACTCGACCGCCTCCCGGGCGAAGTCGACCGAGACCGGGGTGGCGGTGCGGGCGTTGGTGGTGACGATCATGAAACCGGCCACCGCCACCGCGACGAGTGCGCCGATCGCCATCCGCCAGTAGCGGCTGCGGCTGAGCGGCCGGTTGGTGAAGTACTCCGGCAGCCGGCGCAGCACCAGCACGAAGACGACGAGGGTGACGGTCTCCACCAGGATCTGGGTCAGCGCCAGGTCGGGTGCTCCGTGCAGCAGGAACAGCATCCCGGTGCCGTAGCCGGTGACGCCGACCATCACCACCGCCTTCAGCCGTCGCCGTGACCGGACGGTGAGCACCGCGGCGACGACCATGATGCTGCCCACGACCAGCTGGGCGGGGGAGTCCCACAGGGTCAGGTCCACGGGTCCGTCGAGCCCGGCCGGCACCGCGGCTCCGGGCAGGAGCACGACGACCGCGAGGATCACGCTGAGGTAGATGCCCACCGACCCGCGCTGGGTCATGCCGGTGACCTCGACCGCGGTCCGGTCCAGCCACCGCATCGTCCGC
>JAICRS010000315.1 GCA_025966335.1 Nocardioidaceae bacterium | reverse complement strand
GGTCGGCTTCGTCGCGATGTGGACCCGCCCCGGCTCCTCGGTGTACGACGTGCTCCCGGTCGTCGCGGGCACGATCACCTGGCTCGTCGTACTCTCCTTCCTCGTCGACTTCCTGGTCGACCACCCGGCCCCGGCCGACGAGCCCGCGGCACGCCGGGCCACCACCGACCCGGCCACCACCGACCCCGCGACGGACGTGGCCAACCCGGCCAGACGAGGCTTCCTGATCCGGGCCGGAGCGGTCGCGGGTGGCGCGCTGGTGATCGGTGTCATCGGCCAGTTCGCCGGGCAGGCCCGCCGGAACGTGGAGACCGCCCGCAGGCTGCTCCGGCTCCCGGTCACCCGCGGGTTCGTGCGGCCCGGCGCCACGCTCGAGGTCGAGGGGCTGGAGCCGTGGCGGACCAGCAACCCGGACTTCTACCGGATCGACACCGCACTGGTGGTGCCGACCGTGGACCCGGGCGAGTGGCGGCTGCGGATCCACGGGATGGTCGAGAAGGAGGTGGTGGTCAGCTACCGCGACCTGCTCGACCGCGAGCTCACCGAGGCGTGGGTGACCCTGTGCTGCGTGTCCAACGAGGTCGGCGGTGACCTGATCGGCAACGCCTGGTGGAGCGGCGTACGGATCGCGGACCTGCTGGCCGAGGCCGGGATCGCTCCCGACGCGGACGCGGTGCTCCAGACCTCCGCGGACGACTGGACCTGCGGCACCCCATTGACCGCGCTGACTGACGGGCGCAACGCGATGCTGGCGATCGCGATGAACGGCGAGCCGCTCCCCGTCGAGCACGGCTTCCCGGTGCGGATGGTCGTGCCTGGGCTCTACGGCTACGTGTCGGCCACCAAGTGGGTCGTGGACCTCGAGGTGACCCGGTTCGACCGGATCTCGGCGTACTGGACCGAGCGCGGCTGGAGCGAGCGGGGACCGGTGCGCACCCAGTCCCGGATCGACGTGCCGCGCAACGGCGCGGAGGTCGCGGCCGGCATGCGCAAGATCGGTGGCGTGGCCTGGGCGCAGCAGACCGGCCTCGAGAAGGTGGAGTACCGCCTCGACGGCAACGACTGGAAGGAAGCCACCCTCGGCCGGGTCCCGAACCTGGACACCTGGGTGCAGTGGGCGGCGTTGGTCGACGTCCCGCACGGTCGGCACACGCTCGCGGTACGCGCCACCGACCTGTCCGGCTACACCCAGACCAGTGTCCGCCGCGGTGTGGTCCCCGACGGCGCGACCGGCTGGCACACCATCGAGTTCACCGCCGAGTAGGCCGGCTCACCAGTTCGGCTGGGTCGGCCGCTCCGGCAGCGCCACGCCCGGCGGATGGATCACGTAGGTGACCCCCCCGGCGGACCCCAGCCACACGCGCTCGAACTGCGCGCGGTCGTAGGTGGTGCGGACCGCGTCGTTGCTCGGGATCTCGTGCGAGGCCGGGTCGTTGGAGACCACGTTGCCCGCGTCGTCGAAGCCGATGATCGTCAGCAGATGCCCCTCGGTGTCGTAGCCCGCGCCGTCGAGCTGGTCCTTGGTGAACGAGACGGTGACCACCAGCGGGATGCCGGCGGCGAGGAACTCCTCGGCCTCCGCCAACGAGCGCAGCCGGGTCACGAATGCCGTCATCCCGTAGCGGGCCGCGTAGGCGGTGTTGAACGACCAGTTCCCCGCGCCCCCGTAGTTGTGGTCGAAGGTGTGCCGCGCCGCGAAGTCAATCCACCGGTCCTGCAGGCCGGGGTCGACCCAGGCGTAGTCGGCCTCCGAGGGACCGGTGCCCCAGTAGCCGAGCAGCATCGACGTCGAGGTGGGGGAGCACCAGGACTCTCCGCCGTTGTCCCACTGGGGGTACTCGCCGCGGTGCACCTGCTGGGAGTACGCCGGCACGGCCAGCACCTTGCCGCGGGCCACCCCGACCGGCGACGTGTGCTCAGGCGCGCTGCCCGGGACGTCGGACGACATCATCCCGGCCAGCCGGACGCTCGGGGTCGCGTCGGTGCCGGCCTTGCGCAGCAACGAGATCCGCAGCTGGTACGACGTGAGGGTGACCGCCTCACGCGCGGACAGGATGTCGAACGCGACCGACGCCACCTCGTCGTCCTGACCGGGCACCGAGGTCGGGTGGATGTCGTGATCGGTCTCGGCCCACCGACCGAGGTTGTACCACCGGGACATGTGCACGCCGTCCGTGCTGGCGCGGACCTCGATCTCCAGCCAGGTGCCGGTCGGCGTCGACGCGTTCCAGGACGGGATCAGGTCGTTGAAAGCGAATCCCGGCCGCACCTCCGGCGAGAGCCAGGTCGCGTGGGTGTAGCGCACCGGGGCGCCCTCGCCGTGCGGGTCGGCGTACACCCGGGTCCCCGCACCCTCGGACGCGATCACCAGGCAGCCGTCGCGCACGGTCGTGCCGAGATGGGTGCCCTGCGCGAACTCCGCCCCGGAGCGCCAGCTCCGGAAGAGGATGTCGCGCATCACCAGTTGCCGGGGCTGCGGGCGGGAAGCTCCTGGTCGGCGGTGTGGATGACGTAGACGAGGCCGCCGGACGTGGGCAGCCACGCGTTCTCGAACTGGCCGCGGTCGTAGGTGCGCCGGACGGTCCGGTTGCGCGGCGCGGCCGGGTCGTTCACCACCACGTCACCGTTCTCGGTGAAGCCGACGATCACCATCAGGTGCCCGTTGGTGGAGCCGATCGGGCCTCCATCGAGCTCGCCGGGGCCGAACGCGACCGAGGCGATCACCGGGATGCCGGCCTTGATCAGGCGTTCGGCCTGCCGCAGGTTGCGCAGCCGGGTGACGAACGCGTGGTCGGCGTACTGGGCGGCGTAGGCGGTGTTGAACGGCCAGTTGCCGGTGCCGTCGTACTCGTAGTCGAAGGTCATCCGGGCG
>JAICRS010000330.1 GCA_025966335.1 Nocardioidaceae bacterium | reverse complement strand
GGTGCGGGCCGGGGGACTACGTTCGAGGCGTGTCCGCGCTGTCCACGCCGTTCCGGGTGTCGATCTACTGCTGGTTCGCGCTGGAGATCGGCCTGCTCGTCCGTGATCTGGTCCGGCACAAAGGACGCCGGGGTCAGGATCGTGGGACGCGCGCGATCGTCGCGTTCTCGCTCGCCGGATCGATCGCGTTCGGCATCGTGCTGCAGGGCTGGCTGCCGGCGTTGAACACCCCGGCACCGACGGCGTTCGCTGTCGCGGGCATCGTCGCGATCTGGGTGGGCCTGGCCGTGCGGGTCTGGGCGGTGCTGACGCTGGGCGGGTCGTTCAGCACATTCCTTCAGGTGCACACCGATCAGGCCGTGGTCACCCGTGGCCCGTACCGGTGGGTGCGGCACCCCTCGTACACCGGCCTGCTGTTGGTCGCCCTGGGGTTCGGCCTCGGTGCGGGCAACTGGCTGTCCCTGGCGGTCTGCGCCGTCATCCCGCCGCTGGGCCTGTTGCCGCGGATCGCGGTCGAGGAGGCCGAGTTGGTCCGGCAGCTCGGCGACCGGTACCGCAGCTACCAGCAGGCAACCCGCCGCCTCGTGCCGGGAGTGTGGTAGGCGATCGAATCGAGAACTCCTACCCTGCGGGTTCGGTGGATCTAGTGGCTTCACACGAAACGTTGACCCGGTAATTCATCCCTTCTGTCTGATTACGGTTGCTGGCTCCTGCCCGTTGGCCCGGGCAGGAGGTGGTGATGATGGCACGCCATCCGGAAGTGTTCGTCCGGGACCTGTCCATGACCGAAGGGCAGAAACTGCAACGCATCACGCGGACGGCGAAAGACCCGGTCAAGCTGCGGCGGGCGATCGTGGTGCTGATGTCCGCCCAGGGGCAGGCGGTCAGCGACATCGTCGACCTGTTGCAGGTCGACGACGGCTATGTCCGTGATGTGATCCACGCGTTCAACGAGCGGGGGTTCGATGCCCTGAACCCAAAATGGAGCGGGGGCCGGCCGGCGGCCACGGATAAGACGACCCGGCAGAAGGTCGTCGCCCTGGCCAAGACCGACCCCCACGCTCTCGGGCTGCCGTTCTCCTGCTGGAGCCTGGCCAAACTCACCGCTCATCTCGCCCGCGAAAAGATCACCCGCGTCGGGCGGGAAGCGGTCCGGCGGATCCTGCGCACCGAGAACGTCACGTTCCAGACGACCACCACGTGGAAGCCGTCCAACGACCCGGACTTCGTGTCCAAGATGAACCGGGTCCTCGACCTCTACGACCACCCACCCGCCGACGGCCGGGTGATCTGTTACGACGAGTTCGGGCCGCTGAACCTGATGCCCCGCAAGGGCAAAGCATGGCGGCCCGCCGGTAGACCAGCCCGGCTACGGGCCACCTACACCCGTACCCACGGGGTGCGGCACATGCTCGCCGCCCTCGACCTGAGCACCGGCCGGATGCTGTACCGCATCCGCGACCGCAAACGTTGGGGCGAGTTCTTGGACCTGCTCAAAGTCCTCCGGCGCACCTACCCCGGCCAGCGGTTGTACGTGATCCTGGACAATTTCTCACCGCACAAGCGAGCCGAGGTCCTCGCCTGGTGCGCCGACCACGACGTCGAGTTGGTGTTCATCCCGACCAACGCGTCGTGGTTGAACTGGATCGAGGCCGAATTCGCGGCCTTGCGCTACTACGCACTCAACGGCACCGATCACCGCAGCCACGACGAGCAAGGCCACGCCATCGCCCGATACGTACGCTGGCGCAACGCCCACGCCCGCCCCAAACACGGCTTCGCCATCAACTCCAAGATCAGAAGCCCGGACTGGCAGGCAAATTACCAGGCCAACCTTTCGTGCTGAGCCACTAGCTGGAAGGAGTGGCTGACCCGCTGGCAGGTGCCGCCCGGGGAGTGGAACGACGGTGCTTACCTGATCGACCCGGAGAGGGTACGGCCGAGTGTCTCGTTCCTGAAGGTGCCGGAGCCGAAGGCCGTCAAGAACAGATTGCACATCGACCTCAAGGTCGGCGGCCGGGACAAGCCGCAGGAGATCCGGTGGCCCCGCGTCACCGAGACCGTGGAGCGGTTGGTCAAGGCGGGTGCCACGGTGATCAGGCAGGACGTGGTCGACGGCACCCCCGACCACGTCGTGATGGCCGACCCCGAGGGCAACGAGTTCTGCGTCGTCTGACCTGACCGCGCTCGCTGCGGCGCCCGCGCTCGCAGGTCGAGGCGCGTGCCGAACATCGCGGCCTCCGGGCGACCGTCCCCGGTGAGGTCCCCGTAGGCGATCCGGTCCGGGTAGACGATCAGCCGGACACCGCCGGGCGTCGCCGGCGTCGACTGGCCCTGCCGCAGGGTCACCCGGCCGCGCGGGCAGCCCTCGTGCGAGGGCAGATCGATGGTTGCCGTCGCCCAGTTCACCCGGACGATCAGGTCGTTGATCGCCG
>JAICRS010000062.1 GCA_025966335.1 Nocardioidaceae bacterium | reverse complement strand
GCCACCGTCGAGTGCTGGTCCGCACGTCGGAGCAAGTGCTGGACATGGGTGCGGACGGTGTTCACCGACAGATACAGTCGCGCGGCGATCTCACGTCGTGTCATGCCGGAGACCAAGCATCTGAGGACCTCGAGCTCCCGTTGGCTCAGGTCGTCGACGAAGCTCGGGCCCGGCCGTGGGCCCCGGGCCTCACTGAGCAGCTGCCGTACCACCGGCTTCACCAACGTCGGTGGCAGGTACATGTGCCCGCGCACCACCTCGGCGGTGGCCAGCAGGAGTACGTCGAAGCTCGCGTCCTTGCTGACCCAGCCCTGCACTCCCACCTCGAGCGCGTCCACGATGGACGAGGTGTCCGTGAGGCCGGACAGTACGAGGACATCGGGTCGGGCGGCCAGGCCATCGATGTCCGGCAACAGCTCGAGCCCACACTCGTCGGCCAGCTGGAAGTCCAGCAGGACCACGTCTGCGCGGAAGCGGTTGACCAACGACCGCGCGTCGTCCAGGGAGTACGCCACCTCGACGGCTATCACCTCAGGCTCGCCGCGCAGTCGCATCGACAGAACATCCGCGAAGACCCGATGGTCATCCACCAGCAGAATGCTCGTCGGTCTCTCGATCACTGCGACGGCTCTCTTCGACGGTTCACCGCTTCAGCGTTGCAGCAGCCTAGCGGGCCGCAACCCCGTGGTCGAGAAGCAATCCGGACAGCGCCATGTTCACGGCTTTTCCACGTCCGTGAACGCCCAGTTTGCGGAGTAGGTTCTGGATGTGGGACCGCACCGTGTGGGTCGAGATCCCGAGCTGGTCCGCGATGGCCTGGGTGCTCGCACCGTCGATCAGCCGCTCGAGCACTTGGTATTCGCGCTCCGTGAGTGCTGCCGTCTCCGCGTCGTCGTCACGGAGGCCGGCCGGGTCCCTGGCCCAGCCCTCGACCACTCGTTCCCCGCCGGCGACCCGGTTGATGGTTGACTGCAGGACCTCGATGTCGCAGACCTTGTTCATCACGCCGTCGACCACGCGCGCGTCGTACGCCTTCCAGACCTCCCTGGTCGCGTTGCCGGTCAGCAGGAGCAGCTTCACCGCCGGTGCACGATCCCGGATCAGCTCAGCCGCGTCGAGCCGCGGGCTGCCGGTGAACATGACATCGAGGACGCAGACGTCCGGCTGGTGCTCCACGACGAGGTCGACGATCTCGTCGGCGTGCTGGCTGACGGCGTCGATCTCCTCGCCGACGCCGGTCAGGGCTGTCACCAGCGACTCGAGGAACATGTCGTGGTCGTCGCAGAGCACGAGACTCATGGCGCGGGCCGCCCGTCCAGCCTGGTGATCAGGACCATCCGGACCCGGGTGCCGGGTCCGGGGCCGCTGGAGATCTCCAGCCGGCCACCACTCGCCCTCGCCGCGGCATGGACGATGGAGAGGCCGTGCCCGCTCCCGGAGCTGATCTGTCCGAACCCCAGCCCGGTGTCGGCCACCTCGACCCAGGCCGTCGTGTCGTCCTCGCCCAGTGTGACCGTGACCGTGCCGTCCTGTCCGACCGCGCGCGCCGCGTTGTCCAGCAGGTTGACCAGCGCCCGGCGGGTCAGCACGGGGTCGCCGTAGGCCACCGGACGTTTCCCCACGTCGACGCCGATGGTCACGACGTGTGTCAGCTGGACGAGCTTCACACAGTCGGCGACGAGCGACGCGAGGTCGATCTCCCACCGCCGCGGAGTCACGTCGGCGCGGGCGGCGGCTATCAGGTCGGCCGTGTGGGTCAGCTGCTGGTGAAGAAGGTCCAGGCGCTCCCGGACGGACGGCTCGAGGTTCTCGTCGCCGGGCATCTTCGACAGGAGGAGCCCCGCGGAGACATACTGCCGGAGGTCATGGCAGAGATTGACCAGCTCGGCGGCGCTGTCGCGCCCTCGGCCCGTGCGCTTGACCTGGACCGGAACCGACGGACCACCGCGTGCGGTCTCCAGGTCGGCAACCGGGTGGCGGTCGTCGCCGGACGGCGTCCTCCCGGCGTACCGCGCACCGTCGTCGCGTGGCTGCGTCGTCAAAAGTCCCACCCCACAGGAGCACGTAGAGTTCCCCTCCATTCGAGTATCTGGTGCTTACCCATTGCACGGAAGGTGTACCTCGGTCCTAGTACTGACCCGACATATGGCGAGATGAAACCCATGTCGTGACCAAGTTCGTCCGGCCTCGGCGGCAGCTGGGGCTCGAGTCCGGCATGATCGGGGCATGGCCCGACCCGACGCGCTGCTTCCCGCCGAGGACCGGTGGCCGGCCACCGTCGCCCGGCTCCGGGCCGCCGGCTGCGTGTACGCCGAGGAGGAGGCGAGCCTGCTGGTGGCAGAGGCGGACTCGCCCGACGAGCTTGCGTCGATGGTCGACCGCCGGGTGGCGGGTCATCCGTTGGAGCAGGTCCTGGGCTGGGCCGAGTTCTGCGGGCTGCGGATCCAGGTTGACGCGGGTGTCTTCGTGCCCCGGCGGCGCACCGAGCTCCTGGTCCGCGAGGCGATCGCCGTCGTCGGCGACGGGACCGTGGCCGTCGACCTGTGCTGCGGCACGGGAGCGGTGGGTGCCGCGTTGGTGGCCGCGCTCCCCCACCTGGAGCTTCATGCGACCGACATCGACCTCGCCGCGGTCCGGTGCGCGCGTCGCAACCTCGCCGCCGCCGCCCGCACGAGCAGTGTCCTCGCCGGGCCGCGGCACGTCGTCGTCCACCAGGGCGACCTCTACGAGCCGCTCCCCGCCACGCTCCGGGGTCGGGTCGACCTGCTGGTCGTGAACGCGCCGTACGTGCCCACCGACGAGGTGTCCGTGATGCCACCGGAGGCACGCCTGCACGAACCCCTGGTTGCCTTGGACGGTGGCAGCGACGGGCTCGACGTCCACCGCCGGGTGGCTGCCCACGCACCTCGGTGGCGGGCACCCGGCGGCCGGCTCCTCATCGAGACCAGCGAGCGGCAGGCACCGCAGACGGTCGAGGCCTTCGCGAGCAGCGGCCTGACCCCGCACGTGACCAGGTCCGAGGAGCTCGGCGCCACCGTGGTCGTCGGGACACAGGGCCGAACCGGAGGAGGCCGCCGATGCTGATGAGACGCCTCTACCCCGAGCCGGCACCGAACGTCGATGTCGCCGACGCCTACACGGTCCGGACCGGCGCGGGCCGGCACCTCCGGGTCAACATGGTGTCGAGCGCGGACGGTGCCGCCACCGTCGACCGGCGGGTCGGTGCGCTCTCCGGGCCGGCGGACCAGGAGCTGCTGCACCTGCTGCGCGGGTTGTGCGACGTGCTCCTGGTCGGCGCAGGGACGGTGCGCGCCGAGGGGTACGGCCCGCTGGACCTGCCCGAGGAAGCGCGGCGACGGCGCACCGAGTCCGGACAGCTTCCGGTGCCGCGGATGGCGATCCTGACCCGCGAGATCACGCTCGACCTGGACGCTCCCGTCTTCACCTCGGCGACGGACCGGCCGGTCGTGCTCACCACCGAGCGCGCTCCCGTCGAGAGACGCACCGCGGCGGCCGAGGTGGCCGACGTGGTGGTGGTCGGCGAACAGCAGGTCGACCTGCCTCGAGCGCTGGACGCCCTGGTCGAGCGCGGGCTGTCGCGGATCCTGTCCGAGGGCGGGCCGCATGTGCTGGCCGAGCTGCTCGCGGCCGGCCTGGTCGACGAGCTGTGCCTGGCGATCGCCCCGCTGGTGACCTGCGGTGCGGAGACGCGGATCACCGCGGGACCGGCGCTCGCCACCCCGATGCAGCTCACCTTGGCGCAGGTGCTGGAGCAGGACGAGTTCCTGTTCCTGCGCTACACCCGCTGACCCGGAGTGCCTACACGTCGAACTGGTACTGGTACTCGCGCGCCAGCGCCCGGTAACCCAGCCGCTCGTTGACGCCGATCATGTGGTCGTTCGACTCCATGTTCCAGGTGTCGATCGTCTCCAGCCCCGGTTCCACGTCGGCGAGCCAGCGCAACATGTCGGTCTTCAGCAGCAGGCCGAGCCGGTGCCCCCGGTGGGCACGCACCACACTGGTGTCGTGCTGGTCGCCGATCCACGGCCGCTCGCTCTCGACCGCAACCACCGAGTGGCCGGCGAGCTCCCCGGTGTCGCGGTGCCGGGCGACCACCCGGTAGAGCCGTTTGCCCCGACCCTCCTGGGCGTCCTCGTAGGCGGTGATCCGCTCCTTCGGGAACACCTCGTCCTCGATGTCCAGGTCGTCGGTCGGCGCGTCGTTGATCGATGCGGTCATCTCCGCGACCGCGTCGAGCAGCTCGGACGGCGTACGGCCGGTGAAACGCAGCAGCTCGTACGCCGACGCGGCGGCTGCGGCCTCGTCGTGCAACGCGGCGATCGTGGCAGCCTCCACGGAGGACACGATCTGCCGACGGTTGATGGCGGCGCCCTTGCGGGGCAGGGCGTGCCGGGCCGCGAAGGCGTTGGCCGGCTCGATGTCCCAGCCGTCGATCCCGAGGCTGGTGCGGCCGAGGCTTCGCGCCTGCTCCTTCGCGAACTCCAGCAGGCGGCTTCCGTGACCGCGGCGGCGTGCGTCGGGGTGCACGGTGACGCCTGCCCAGGCGAGGTGGGTGTTGTCCCACTCGCTGACCGACAGCTCGACCAGCCCGACCAGTCCACTGCCTTCCCGGGCGGCGAACGGACGGGGCGGCTCACCGTCCCAACCGTGCCTGATCAACCCCGCGTAGCCGGCCGGAGTGGTCGGGTGGGCGAACGGGGTGTCGACCTTGCGCACGGCGTTCAGCAGCTCCACGACCGCCTGGACCGACTCGGTGTCGTCGGCGGTGAACTCACGGATGTCCATGAGTCGAGGATGCGCCGCGATCGTCCGGGACGCGAGTGGTTTTCCGGCGACGGCTTCAGCGATGACGCGGTTGGTACCACTCGTCGAGGTCGCCCTGCACGGTCTGCGGGTCCGGCGCGTCCGCGGCAGCACCGTCCGGTCCGGGCATGGCCATGTGAGCTGCGAGCACCGCGCCCATCCGGGGACGTTCCTCGGTCGACGGCCAGGAGTCCGACTCCCAGAGCCGTCCGCGCTTGAACGCCTTGCCGCAGTGCACGAACGCCTGCACCACGTCGATCACGAGGGCACCCCACGGCAGCTTGCCGTCCAGGGCGGTCGCCCGGCGGACCTCCTCGTCGGTGACCAGCACGGCCCGGCCCTCGATCCGCAGCGTCTCGTTCATGCCCGGCACCATCACCAGGAGTGCGGCGGACGGGTTCTCGGCGAGGTTCTGCGCGCCGTCGAACAGCCGGTTGCCGGGCAGCTCGCCGATCGCGATCCGGGTCGGCGTGAGCACCCTGATGAAGCCGGGCGGGCCGCCGCGCGGGCTTGCGTCACAGCTGCCGTCGGCGCCGGCGGTGGCGACGACGGCGAACGGGGACAGCGCCAGGAACCGCTGGCTGTGCTCGTCGAGCTCGGTGATCGCCTTCAGTCGTGCGGCGTCGCCGGGTTCGCCCAGCCGCGCGCGCAACGAAGCCCTGGTCTCGGTTGCCATGGAGCGACCGTACCGACACCGGTCGTGTGCCCCGCCGTCCGGTCAGCTGCGGGGCTTCTTGGTGCGCGGCTTCTTCTTCGGTCCGGTCGACCGGTCCGCCGGCTGCTGACCCTGCTGGAGGCTGAGGTCGATCAGCTTGCCGGAGATCCGGGTGCGCTCGAGGGCGGCCCAGGTCTGCGGCGCGAGGTCGGCGGGCAGCTCGACCAGCGAGTGGTCCCCGCGGATGTCGATGTGCCCGAAGTCGCCGCGGTTCAGCCCGCCCTCGTTGGCGATCGCGCCGACGATCTGGCGCGGCTCGACCTTGTGCCGCTTTCCTACCGCGATCGTGTAGGTGGCCATCGGCACGTCGGACCGGCCGCGCGGCGGCTTGGTCCCGCTGCGGCGGGGCCGGTCGCCGTCGTCGCGGCGGCGTCCCCGCTCGTGGTCCCACGCGCCGGCCTTCTTGTCGCGCTTGCCTTCGAAGACCCGTTGCGGTTCCGGTTCCGGGTCGAGCAGCAGCGGCTGGTTGTCCTGCACGAGCACCGCGAGCGCTGCGGCGACATCGGCGGCGGGTACGTCGTGCTGCTGCTCGTAGCCGGTCACCAGGTCCCGGAAGAACCCGATCTGGTCCGAGGAGAGTGCCTCGGTGATGGAGTCGGTGAACTTGGCGACCCGGGTGGTGTTGACGTCCTCGACGCTCGGCAGCTGCATCTGCGTCAGCGGCTGCCGCGTGGCCTTCTCGATCGCCTTGAGCAGGTGGCGTTCGCGCGGGGTCACGAACGACAACGCGTCCCCGGTGCGCCCCGCCCGGCCGGTGCGGCCGATCCGGTGCACGTAGGACTCGGTGTCGGTGGGGATGTCGTAGTTCACGACGTGGCTGATCCGCTCCACGTCGAGGCCCCTGGCGGCGACGTCGGTGGCGACCAGGATGTCGAGCTTGGCGTCCCGGAGCTGGTTGATCGTCCGCTCCCGCTGCGCCTGGACGACGTCACCGTTGATCGCCGCGGCGGAGAAACCGCGGGCGCGGAGCCGCTCGGCGAGCACCTCGGTGGCCTGCTTGGTGCGGACGAAGACGATCATCCCCTCGAAGTTCTCCACCTCGAGGATCCGGGTCAGCGCGTCGAGCTTCTGCGGGTGGGCGACCTGGAGATAGCGCTGGGTGGTGTTGGCCGAGGTGGTGGTCTTGTTCTTGACGGTGATCTCGGCGGCGTCGGTGAGGTACTTCTTGGCGATCCGACGGATCTGCGCGGGCATCGTCGCCGAGAACAGCGCGACGTGCTTGTCGTCGGGGGTCTCGGCCAGGATCGTCTCGACGTCCTCGGCGAAGCCCATCTTCAGCATCTCGTCGGCCTCGTCGAGGACCAGGAAGCGCAGCTCGGACAGGTCCAGGGTGCCCTTCTCCAGGTGGTCCATGATCCGGCCGGGCGTGCCGACCACGATGTGCACCCCGCGGCGCAGGGCGGACAGCTGCACGCCGTACCCCTGGCCGCCGTAGACGGGCAGCACGTGCACGCCGGGCAGGTGCGCGGCGTACCGCTCGAACGCCTCGGACACCTGCAGCGCCAGCTCACGGGTCGGCGCCAGGACCAACGCCTGCGGCTTCTTCTGCCTCAGCTCGAGCCGGGACAGGATCGGCACCGCGAACGCGGCCGTCTTGCCGGTGCCGGTCTGGGCCAGGCCGACCACGTGACGACCCGCCAGCAGGGCCGGGATGGTGGCCGCCTGGATCGGCGAGGGCGACTCGTAGCCCACGTCGTCGAGGGCACGGAGCACCCGCTTGTCGATGCCGAGGTCGGCGAAGGTCAGGGGCTGGTCAGGTTCGGTGGCCGTCGTGCGTGGGTCCGTCGGTGGCATCCGCCAAGCCTAGTGCGCACGCCGCCGCGGCCCCGCTGCGCCTTCTGCGGAGCGGGAGAGAGGTTCAGGCCTCGATCCGCTTGCCCTCGAACGTCCCGGTCCCGCTGGCCACCTCGTCACCGGTGTCGGCGGCGAAGACCGTGAACCTGTAGGTGCCGGAGATCATGTCGCCGTGGACCCTCCCACGGATCATGACGTTGACGGTGACGCCGGGCTCGCCCGGCCCACCACCTGGTGCGCCGGCCCAGAAGCTCCCGGTGAACCTGTTCTCATCTCGACCCTCCCAGGCGCCGAGGCCGGTCGGCGCGATCGGGTTGATGTCCTGGTTGGCCAGCACGCCACCCTTGGCGAAGCTCGCGACCCCCATCACCTTCGTCGGGTCGCCTCCCGGGTCGTCCTGGTGCGTGATCAGCCAGGAACCCACCACCTTGCTGCGGTCTTCGTCGTGGTCGTGACGGTCACGGTCGTCGTCACGGTCGTGCGCGTCGGCGGCGGCGGCTATCGCGGTGCTCCCGAGGACCGCCGCACCAGCAAGTCCGGCCCCACGCAGAAGCAGTCGTCTCTCGACGGTTTCGTTGCTCATTGCACCCTCCTACAGAGAAAGCGTCCTGGTCCGGCCAGGGGGTGCGACGTCGCTCTCGATCCTGCCAGCGCGGTGCACGATCCGCCATGGTCACATCGGGGCACCCCGTCGGGGAGCGGCTCCCCGCAAACGGGACGTGTCGTCAAGTCGACACGCCGACTTGCGCTCGTCGAGACCGATTCGTAACATCTTCAGGTTCCGTGAACCACGGGACACCGGCCGGAGGTCACGCCTAGTCCTGTCCGCCGCCAGCCGGACCCTGCAAGATTCACCCGCGGACAGGAGCGGGGGACCCAAGATTCCCGGTGCCCCCGCTGACCCTCCACCGGTCGACCCCGGCCGGAACGTGGAGGGCGCAGCGCGAGCACCTTGGGGTGAAGCCCCACCGGTCCGGAAACGGCCGGTGGTGCCGGGCAAGACCTTCTGCCCGAACCCGACAGCTCACCTCGTAGGCGTTGGAGAGGTCTGGCTGCCATGCGCTCACGCATGTTCGTTTCTTCCCTTGTCATCGCCGCTTCCGCACTGACCCCTGTGGTCGTCGCAGGTCCTGCGGACGCCGCGTCCCAGCGCACCTGGAACCGGCTCGCGCAGTGCGAGTCGAGCGGTCGCTGGCACATCAACACCGGCAACGGCTACTACGGCGGCCTGCAGTTCAGCCCGTCGACCTGGCGTGCCTTCGGTGGCCGCAAGTTCGCCCGGAACGCGCACCGCGCCACCAAGGCCGAGCAGATCAGGGTGGCCGAGCGCGTACGCCGCGTCCAGGGCTGGGGCGCCTGGCCGGCGTGCTCGAGCCGGATCGGCCTGCGCTGAGCGGCGACCCAGCTCCGGTGATGCCGCCCGACCTGCTGCAGCAGGCGCGGGCGGCCAAGGGCTTCATGCCGGAGGACGAGGGCGACCTCCTGTTCGCATTGGCCGTGGAACGGCTGCCGCACGGGCCGGCGCTCGAGGTCGGCACCTACTGCGGGAAGTCCGCGATCTACCTGGGCGCGGCCGCGCGTGCGACCGGCGGGACCGTGTTCACCGTCGACCACCACCGCGGGTCGGAGGAGAACCAGGAGGGCTGGGAGTACCACGACGCCAGCCTGGTGGACCCCGAGGTCGGCCGGCTCGACACGCTGGGCACGTTCCGGCGCACGATCGCCCACGCGGGCCTCGAGGAGCAGGTGGTCGCGGTCGTCGGCAGGTCGACGACCGTCTCGGTGCACTGGCGCACGCCGCTGTCGCTGCTGTTCATCGACGGCGGCCACACCGACGAGCACGCCGGCAACGACTACGAGGGCTGGGGCCGGTGGGTCGCCCACGGCGCGACGATGGTGATCCACGACGTGTTCCCGGACCCCGCGGACGGGGGCCAGGCGCCGTACCGGGTCTACCTGCGCGCCCTGGACGGCGGTGACTTCGCGGAGCAGCAGGTCCTCGGCTCGATGCGGGTGCTAGCGCGGGTGCGCGGAGAGGCCGGCGACCCGGTCGGCTGAGTCGGTCGGGTTCCCGGACGGACAACCGCACTCGAGGCCGATCTCCGGGAGGTCGGTCGGAAGCGTGCCGCCGCGGAAGATGTCGCTGCCCGGCGTCGCCTGCGAGAGCGCGTCGACGGCGAGGACCACCGCGGCGGCGGTCCAGGTGCTGCGCTCCTCCGGCCACCGGGCGTCGTCGGGGTAGACGTAGCCGGTCCAGTAGGACCCGTCCGGGTCGCGCAGGTGCTGCATGTCCGCGAGCAGCCCGGTCGCCCGGTCCCGGTCCCCCGTCGCGTCCATGGCCAGCACCAGCTCGCAGGTCTCGGCGCCGGTCACCCAGGGACGGTCGTCGACGCAGCGGATCCCGAGGCCGGGCACCACGAAGTCGTCCCAGCGTCGGTCGATCCGCGCCCGCGCCACCTCCCCGCGGAGCGCGCCGCCGAGGACCGGGTAGTACCAGTCCATCGAGTAGCGGGTCTTCGGCTCGAACCGGTCCTCGTGCTCGCGCAGCGCGTGCCGCAGCCGGCCGGCGGCCAGCTCCCAGCCGGGCTGTGGCTCGTCCAGCAGCTCGGACAGCGCGAGTCCGCACGACAGCGCGTGGAAGAGGCTGGAGCTGCCCGCGACGAGCGCCGTGCCCGCCGTACCGCCGAGCTCGCCACGCGCCCACGCGATCCCGCCGAAGCCGAGCTGCAGCCCGGTCACGTAGTCGAGCGCCCGGCGTACGACGGGCCAGGCCCTGCACAGGAACGCCTCGTCGCTGCGGACCAGCCAGTGGTGCCACACCCCGACGGCGACGTAACCGCACATGTTGGTGTCGGCGCCCGCGTCGTCGACCTTTCCTGCGGTGAGCTTGACCGGCCACGACCCGTCGGCGCGCTGGCCGGCGAACAGCCAGGCGTAGGCCCGGTCGGCCGCGTCTGTCTCACCGCCGACGAGCATCGCCATCGCACACTCGACGTGGTCCCACGGGTCGACGTGGCCGCCGGGGAACCAGGGCACCGCCCCGGAGCGCTCCTGGGCGCGCGCGATCGACGCTGCGGTCGCCCGCACCTCGTGCGGGGTGAGCAGCCCGGCCAGCGCGGGGATCTCCGCCGCAACCATCAGGGCTTGGTGAAGTAGAGGACCATGCTCTTGCCGATCACCGGGTTCAGCAGCCGCTCCGCGGTGCGGGTCAGCCACGGCCGCCGCATGATGTCCCAGACCAGCATCCGGTGGTAGGTCCGCGGCAGCACGTGCTCGGAGTTGTCGACGCCGACCGCGCACTTGAGCCACCAGTACGGCGAGTGCAGCCCGTGCCGGTGCTCGCGGCCGGTGAAGCTCATCCCTGCGGCCTCGATCTTCGCGACGAGCTCGTCACCGGCGTAGATCCGGACGTGGCCACCCTCGACCTCGTGATAGGCGTCGGACAGCGCCCAGCAGATCCGCTCCGGCAGCCAGCGGGGCACGGTGACCGCCATCGTGCCACCTGGGCGGAGCACCCGGACCAGCTCGGCGATCGCCTGCTCGTCCTCCGGGATGTGCTCGAGGACCTCGGCGGCGACCACCCGGTCGAACTCGCCGTCGGCGAACGGCAGCTGGAGCGCGTCGCCCTGCTTGACGTCGGCCTCGGCGCCGTCGGGCACCTCGCCGGCCGTGCGCATCGCGGCGAACATGTCGGCGACCGCGGACAGCTCGTCGGCGTCCTGGTCGAACGCGATCACGTCGGTGCCGCGTCGGTAGAGCTCGAAGGCGTGCCGCCCGGCGCCGCACCCCATGTCCAGGACCCGGTCACCGGCGGACACGCCGAGCCGGTCGAAGTCAACGGTCAGCATCAGCGTCGGTCCCCTCGCGTCGACCGCCGGCCTCGACGGCGCGGGCGTACGCCGCCGCGGTCGCCTCCGCGACCGCGCGCCAGCTGAACGTGTCCAGCGCCCGCCGGCGTCCTGCCGCACCCATCCGGTGCCGGCGACCGGGGTCGTCGAGGAGCGCTGCGAGTGCGTGCGAGAGCTCGCCGACGTCGCCGGGCGTGACCAGGTCGGCGCACAGGCCGTCCTCGCCGACGACCTCCGGGATCGCCCCGGCCCGGCTCACCACCAGCGGTGTGCCGCAGGCCATCGCCTCGACCGTCGGCAGCGAGAATCCCTCGTAGAGCGACGGCACGCAGGCGACCTCCGCGGAGCCGACGACCTGGGCGAGGTCGGTGTCGGAGAGACCGCTCACGAACCGGACGGAGTCCTTGATCGCCAGCCGGTCGATCAGCCGCTCGGTGCGTCCCCCGGGCTTGGGCCGGGTGATCAGCAGCAGCTCGACGTCGCGTTCGGTGCGCAGCTTGGCGAACGCCTCGAGGAGCGTCGCGACGCCCTTCATGGGGGTGTCCGCGCTGGCCATCGCGACGATCCGGCCGGGTACCCGCGGCTGCTCCGGCAGTGAGAACACCTCTGGTTCCACGCCGAGCGGGATCACCTCGATCCGGTCCGGGTCGACACCGAAGTCGGTGGCGATGTCACGAGCCGACGACCGCGACACGGTCAGCACCTGCGACATCCTGCGGGCGACCCGGCCCTGCATGGCCAGGAAGCCGTACCACCGGCGGGTGGTGACCTTCTTCCAGCCGCGGGCGGCGGCCAGGTCGACCCGCCGGTCGAAGGTGATCGGATGGTGGATCGTGGTGACCAGCGGGATGCCGGTGCGGGCGATGGCGAGCAGCCCGTAGCCGAGCGTTTGGTTGTCGTGCACCACGTCGAAGTCGAGCAGCCGCTTCCGCAGCACCCGGGCGGCCCGGAGGCTGAACGTCAGCGGCTCCGGGAAGCCGGCGGTGTACATGGTGGCGACCTCGAGCACGTCGATCGGGTCGCGGATCTCCCCCGGCTTCGGGGTCCGGAACGGGTCCGGCTCCCGGTAGAGGTCCAGGCTCGGCAGCTTCGTGAGCCGGACGCCGGGGTCGAGCTCGGGGTACGGCTGGCCGGAGAACACCTCGACGTCGTGCCCGAGTGCGACCAGCTCCCTGCTCAGGTGCCGGACGTAGACGCCCTGGCCACCGCAGTGCGGTTTGCTGCGGTACGACAGCAGAGCGATGCGCACTCGACCTCCAGAAGGGACGGGACCCGGAAACTGAAACGTGTTCCTATTATGCAGGGACGCGGTGCTAGCGTACGGGGGTGAGCTCGATGTCCCTCGAAGACCTCGGGTCACCGGCGCAGCGGGACCGGCACCAGCGGATCCTCGACGCGACGATCGCGCTGGCCTCGGCCGGCGGCTTCGAGGCGGTCCAGATGCGTGCGGTGGCCGAGCGCGCGGACGTGGCCCTCGGCACCCTCTACCGCTACTTCCCTTCCAAGATCCACCTGCTCGTGTCCGCCCTGGGCCGTGAGCTGGAGACCACCCAGGCCCGCCTGGACCGCACGACGGTCCCGGGCGACTCCGCGGCGGACCGGGTGACGCACGTGCTGGCCCGGACCACCCGGTCGCTGCAGCGCGACCCCAACCTGACCGAGGCGCTGACCCGCGCGTTCATGTTCGCCGACGCCTCCGTCGCACAGGAGATCGCCGTGGTCGGCCGGCACGTCTCCCGGATGCTCACCCGGGCGATGCGCGCGCCCGGCGCCGGTGATCCCGGGTCCGGTGATCCCGACGCCGAGCCCAGCGAGCAAGAGGTCGCGATCGCCAAGGTCATCGCCGACGTCTGGTTGGCCAGCCTCGTGCAGTGGGTGACCGGCCGTTCATCGGCGGCCGATGTCGGCAGGTCCCTGGACGTGGCCGTCCGGCTGCTGCTGCGTTGACGCCACCGAGTTGTCAGGCGGTGAGTGCG
>JAICRS010000003.1 GCA_025966335.1 Nocardioidaceae bacterium | reverse complement strand
TGATCGCGCGTTCGAGCGGCCGGGCGTCCTGGCGGGCGAAGGACAGGTAGAGGTTCTGCATGCCGATGAAGTCGAACAGCATGGTGATCTCGTCGGCGTCCCCTCCGCCGAAGTACTTCCGCTGCTCCTTGTGCGGCAGGTTGACCTCGCCGAGCAGGATGCCGTCACCGGTGCGCCGGCCGAGGAAGGCACGCAGGTCGCGCAGGTAGGCGTGCGGGTCGGCGAACATCTCGGCCTGCGGTTCGGGCACGCCGGTGGTGGCGACCAGATAGGGCACCGCGTCCACCCGGAACCCGGAGATGCCGAGCTCGAGCCAGAACCCCATCGCCTTGGCGATCTCGTCGCGAACCAACGGGTTCGCGATGTTGAGGTCGGGCTGGTGCTTGTAGAACCGGTGCAGGTAGTACTCGCCCGTCTTCTCGTCCAGCTCCCAGATGCTGGTCTCCTGGTCGGGGAAGATCACCTCCGCCGACGTGTCCGGTGGCTCGTCCGGGCGCCATACGTAGAAGTCGCGGTACGGCGAGGTCTTGCTCGCCCGCGCCGACCGGAACCACGGGTGCTTGTCGGAGGTGTGGTTGACCACCAGGTCGATGATCACCCGCATGCCGCGGTCCCGGGCGGTCCGGATCACCTCGACCAGGTCACCGTGCGTGCCGAGCCGGGGATCGACGCCGTAGAAGTCGGTGACGTCGTAGCCGTCGTCCTTGTCGGCGGTGGGATAGAACGGCATCAGCCACAGACAGGTCACGCCGAGGTCGGCCAGGTAGTCCAGCCGTTCGGAGAGACCTTGGAAGTCGCCGACCCCGTCGCCGTCCCAGTCCATGAAGGTCTGCACGTCCAGGCAGTAGACGACCGCGGTCTTCCACCACAGGTCACCGGTGTCGCTGATCCTCATCGGCTACCAGCCTGCGGGCGCCGGCCGGTTACTCGTAGCGCCCGTGCTTGCTGCGTGCACCACTCTCCGCGAGAAACGCGAGCCGGCGCAGGGTCTCGGTGTTGCGCATCTTGAGCATCGCGTCCTGGACCAGGTCGGGGATCATCTTGGCCGGCCCGGTCACCGCCTGCTCGGTCATGGTCACCTCCGTCTGCCCGTCACCGTGCGGCTCACAGATGATGGTGACGACACCCTCTCCGGTTGGCCACGCCCTGACCCGCAGCTGCAGCTCGCGCGGCTCGTCGACCCGCTCCACCTCGGTGTTGTCGCTCAGCAGCGCCGGCCACAGTCCGACGGAGTGGTGGATCTTGGTGCCGACCGCGGGGAAGCCTTCCTCCACCTCGCGGATCCGGGCTGCTCCTACCACCCAGGTGGCATAGGTCCAGCCGTCACTGAGGACGTCGAAGACCGCCTGCTGACTGCAGTTCATCACTCTGCTGGTTCGGCTCATGGCGCCGGTGTACCCCTCAACGTGATGGCTATGCCGTCATACGACGCGCTTGATCGCCGCCGCACCAACCCGCCGGCCGATCTTCCCCACGGCGAGGGCGCCCGTGCCCAGCGGGCTGAACCGGAGCCGCTCCTGCGTCGAGGTCTCCCTCGCCTGGTCGTCGAAGGAACCGTGGCAGCCGTGGTCGCCGGGCAGCGGCTCGTGCAGGTTGTTGTCCGGCTGGCGCGGCCGGTCCACCGTCTGTCCTGAGTAGCCGGTCCCGGCCAGCACCTGGTCCAGCGCGCCGGGGGCCACCTTGTTGCCGAGGATGGTGCGGGTGGTGGTGAAGGTGACGTTGACCGCGCGTTCTCCGGTCCGGGCCGCCTCGACGATCGCGGCGGCGGGGATCTCCGGCTGGTAGATCGGCGGGACCGGCTGCGGTGCTCCGTCGAGGAGGTTCTTGCACATGTCGAACTGCGGGGTGTTCACCGCGGGCAGGTTCACCTCGCTGACGGTGATCGCGCTGCCGTTGTGCAGCAGCTCCGATCGCACGGAGTCGGAGAGTCCTTGCACGGCGTGCTTGGCCGAGCAGTACGCCGACTGCAGCGGGATGCCGCGGTAGGCGAGGGCGGAACCGACCTGGATGATCCGTCCGCTGGCGCGGCCCGCCATGCAGCGCAGGGCCGTGCGTGTGCCGTTGGCGGTGCCGCGGAAGACCACGTCGTGGACCCGGTCGAAGTCGTCCGGCTCGACGTCCCGGAACTCGCCCAGCACGGTGACCATGGCCGAGTTGACCCAGACCTCGATCGGGCCGAGCTCGCTCTCGACCCGGTCGGCCGCGGCGTCGACGCCGTCCCGGTCGGTCACGTCGACGGAGATGCCGAGGGCAGGCACGCCGCGTTCCCGCAGCTCCTGCTCGGTGGCGTCGAGGGAGTCCTGTCCCCGGGCCAGCACCGCGACCGGGTGGCCGCGGTCGGCGAACGCCCGGGCGGTCGCGCGACCCACCCCGGAGGTTCCTCCGGTCACGACGACGACTCCTCTGTCCATCATGCATCCACCTCTCCAGGTCGGGTCGTGCTCTGCTCGGGTCGGCCGCCCGTGAACAGCCGTCGTACTCGGGCGTGGGCCAGCGCGGCACGCGCGGCGTTGGAGCCGCAGGCGCCGTGCACGCCGCCGCCGGGGTGGGCCGAGGCCGACCCGAGGTACAGGTTCTTGATCGGTGTCTCGGCGCGGCCGAGGCCGGGGACCGGGCGGAACACGAGCTCCTGCTGCAGGTTGGACGTGCCACCGTTGAGCGCTCCGCCGTGCAGGCTCTCGTTCCGGTCCTGCATCTCGTGGGGGCCGAGCACGCGTCTGGCGGTGACCCGGTCGCCGAAGCCGGGGGCGTATTCCTCGATCTTGCGCTGCATCCGGTCAGCCATCCGCTCCGCGTCGTCGCGGTCCCACGTGCCGCGGATGCCCTCGCCGCCGGCGTCGGAGTCGGTGTGGTGCGGGACGTGGGTGTAGGCCCACACCGCCTCACCGCCCTGCGGCGCCCGGGTCGGGTCTGCGCTGGCCATCTGTCCGACCAGCATGAACGGACGCGCCGGGACCTCATGGTTGTTGATCTGTTGCTGGGCGGTGGCGAGCTCGTCGATCGTCTCGGCCAGGTGCACGGTGCCGGGGGTCTGCGCCGGCCCGTTGGTCCACGGAATCTGTCCGTCGAGCGCCCAGTCCACCTTGACGGTGCCGGGGTCCCACTCGAAGCGGCCCATCTTCCTCCGGAACCGGTCCGGGAGGTTGTCCCAGCCGACGAGGTCGCCGTACAGGCTGGGCGCGGTCACGTCCGCGACCACCGCCTGGCGTGCCTCGATCTGGTCGCCGTGCTCGGTGCGGACCGCCACCGCGCGCCCGTCGCGGACGACGACCTCGGTGGCCCGCGTCCTGGTGCGGATGGTCCCGCCCTCGGACTCGAACCGGCGCGCCATCGACTGTGCGAGCATCCCCGCGCCGCCCTTCGGCACCGGGTACCCCATGTGCTGTCCGAGCATGATCAGCAGCCAGCCCATCACCGCCGAGCCCGGTGCGTCCATCGGGATGTCCGCATGCGCGGCGTTTCCTGCGAGCAGCATCTTGGGGCCGTCGCCGCGGAAATGCTGGTCGGCGACCGTGCGCGCGGGGGCGAGCAGCATCCGCACGAAGGCAAGGCCGCCGGCCGAGCGCAGCTTGGCCAGTGCGCCGAGCCCGCTCTTCACCGGCGGGAACGGGGACAGCAGGGCGCCGACCACCTGGTCGCCGATCCGGTCCCACTGCCGACACATCTGCAGCCACGCGTCGCCGTCGCCGGGGGTCAAGGCATCCAGGCCTGCGGCGGTGTCGTCCCGGTCGCGGTGCAGCACCGCCCATCTGCCGTCCGAGAACGGGGTGCCCACCACGGACGGGGCGTGCAGCCACTCCAGTCCGTGCCGCTCGAGCCCCAGCGACTTCAGAGTGCGCGATCCCGCGGCGAGCGGGTAGAACGAGCTAAAGGTGTCGTGGATGTAACCGTCCTGCACCGACGAGTCGCTGTGCACGGCGCCGCCGACATCGGCCTGGGTCTCGAGGACCATCACGTCCCATCCGGCGTCGGCGAGCAGGTTCGCGGCGACCAGGCCGTTCGGCCCGCTGCCGATCACCACTGCGTCTGCGGTTGCCATGGGGTCCTCTCGTCGGGCAGGTCGGTACGTCGTGCACCCACCCGTACCCGAGCAGGCACCCCGAAAACCCGCCCGGCACGGGCGCGGCACCTCGTCGAGGGTGGTGAAGGGGTGACCGCCTGTCGTCATGCCATGATTTCTCGGCCCGGTCACCTACCGACAGGAACCCCGATGGCCAAGACGATCCTGATCACCGGCGCGAGCTCTGGCCTGGGCGAGGAGATGGCACGCCAGTTCGCCGCCCTCGGCCACGACCTCGCGTTGTGCGCACGCCGTACCGACCGGCTCAACGGGCTGCAGGCGGAGCTCGCGACGCGGCATCCGGACCAGCGGTTCGAGGTCCGCGCACTCGACGTGAACGACGACGCGCAGGTGTTCGAGGTCTTCCGCGGGTTCGCCGCCGACTTCGGCCGGCTCGACCGGGTCGTCATCAACGCCGGCCTCGGCAAGGGCGCGCCGATCGGCACCGGCGGCTACGACGCCAACAAGCAGACGGCGATGACGAACTTCGTCGCGGCCCTCGCGCAGACCGAGGCCGCGATGGAGATCTTCCGACGGCAGGACGCCGGCCACCTGGTGATGATCTCCTCGATGTCGGCGATGCGTGGGATGCCGAAGACGGTGACCACCTACGCCGCCACCAAGGCCGGTGTCGCGCACCTCGCCGAGGGGCTCCGTGCGGAGCTGATGGGCACGCCGATCAAGGTCTCGGTGATCTACCCCGGCTACATCCGCTCGGAGATGAACGAGCGGGTGAAGCACGTGCCGTTCATCGTCTCCACCGAGAAGGGGGTGCGGGCGATGGTCGAGGCGATCGAGAAGGAGAAGCCGCGGGCCAACGTGCCGGCGTGGCCGTGGGTGCCGGTGGGTGTCGCCCTGAAGCACCTGCCGCTGCCGCTCGCCAGGAAGCTGATGTCCTGACCTGTTGCCGTCAGCCTTGGCTGGTCCGCCACTGCTGGAAGCCGCCGACCAGGTCGGTAGCCCTCCGGAGGCCGAGCCGTTGCAACGTCGCCGCGGCCAGGCTGGAGCTGTAGCCCTCGTGGCAGACCAGGATGATCCGGCGGCCCGGATCGGTCGCCTCAGGCAGCCGGTGTGGCGAGGTGGGGTCGAGCCGCCACTCCAGGACCGTCCGGTCGACCACCAGCGCGCCCGGCACCTCACCGTCACGTCGCCGCTGCTCCGAGGATCGGATGTCGACCACCAGGGCGCCGGCGGCGATCTCCGAGGCGAGCGCCTCCGGGGTGACCCGGTCCAGCCCGGCCCGGCACTCGGCGACAAGCAGGTCGATCGCAGCGGGCTGGGGCGAGCATGCCATTGACCGTTCCATGGCACGAGAGTAAGCCTGACTCGGAGAGGCGCCGCGCTTCCCGCAGCGCCCGCGAGCCGAGGGAGGCACCATGACAGGTCGCGTCGTCCACTTCGAGATCCCGTTCGAGGACGGGGACCGGGCTCGGGGCTTCTACGCCGACGTCTTCGGCTGGAACATCATGAACATGCCCGAGATGAACTACACGATGGTCTCCACCGGTCCGACCGACGAGCAGGGCCCGCCGAGCGAGCCAGGGTTCATCAACGGCGGCATGCTGCAGCGCGACGCTCCGGTCGGGTCACCGGTGATCGTCGTCGACGTCGAGGACATCGACGGGTCGCTGGAGAAGATCGAGAAGCTCGGCGGTAGCACGGTGATCGCCAAGCAGGCCGTCGCCGACATGGGGTTCTCCGCCTACTTCAAGGACCCGGAGGGCAACCTGATGGGTCTGTGGCAGACCGCCTAGCCCTAACCCCTCCCTCGCCGAGCCGTCAGGTTTTGCGTGCCGAGCCGTCAGGTTTGGCGGGCTGCCCGTACGGCGCTCCGCGGGGTTTCACCCTGCACGGTCCCCGACGTCATTGCCGTCCACCTGGACGATCACGGCGCTCGGACGGATGGCCCGGCGCGGACCGCGCGGACCCGGCCCGCCATACGCGACGGCTCGACCCGCAAAACCCGACGGCTCGGCACACCAAACCTGACGGCTCGGCACACCAAACCTGACGGCTCGGCACACCAAACCTGACGGTTCGGCTAGCTCGAGCGCCAGTTGGCCGCACCGACCACGATCATCCGCAGCTGCTTCTCGGCGGTGCGGATGATCGCGCGTTCGGCATCGGGCTGTTCCGGGGGCGCGCTGATGATCCCCTCGGCGGTGGAGACCATCGCGTTCACGATCAGGTTCGCCAGCACCCGGAGGTCCTCGGACGTCCAGGCGTCCAGGTCCGACAGCCGGGCCAGGTCGGTGGCCAGCTCGCGCTCGAAGAGCTCGAGCTCGTGCCGGATGGCCGTGCGTACGGCGGGCACGCCGCCGAACCGTTCACGGCCGATGAACCGGAAATGTGCGCGCTGGTCGTGCACGTGCTCGACGAGAACCCCCACCGAGCCGCGGATCACGCCGTGCAGCTCCGGGTTCCCGCGGCGCACGTCGCGGATCATCTCCCGCAGCGACGCGAACGACTCGTCGACCAGGGCCAGGCCGAGCTGCTCCACCGACGCGAAGTGGCGGTAGAACGCGGTCGGCACGATGCCCACCTCCCGGGTCACCTGGCGCAGCGAGAGCGCGGCCAGGCTCTGCTCGTCCGCGATGTCCAGCGCCGCGGCGAGGATCGCCCGTCGGGTCCGCGCCTTGCGCTCCTGTCGGGTCTCGGCCGCAGTCTCCACGCACCACAAACTATCGCTGCTCCGTTGGGCTCGGTGAACGGGTATGGACCGAAAGACCGGGCGCGCCACCCGACGTGGGACAGGTCACGCGCACCGCGGTTGACCATACCGCCGGTATGCTGACATGGTTTGAGTGTACGGTTGTTCACTCAAAGGAGCCCAGCAACCATGAGCCTGACCCAGAGCCTCCTGCGGTCCCCAGCGGTCGCGGCGCTGACGTCGCCCCACGGCGTCGACCGCTACCTCGAGATCATGAACCCGATGTGGGCCGTCCACGACGTGCGCGCCCGGGTCATCGGGATCCACCCGGAGACTGACGAGGTCACCACGTTGACGCTGAGGCCGACGAGCACCTGGCACGGCTTCCGCGCCGGACAGTTCGTCCAGGTCGGCGTGGAGGTCGACGGCGCCCGGCGTACCCGGTGCTTCTCGATCTCCTCCTCCGAGGTCGGCGACCCGGACACGCTGACCATCACGGTCCGCGCCCACGACGACGGGCTGGTCTCGGCGTACCTCGCCCACCGTGCGCGGCTCGGCCTGGTCCTGCACCTCTCCCATGCAGAGGGAACGTTCACGCTTCCCGAGACGCTGCCCCAGCGGCTGCTGATGATCTCCGGTGGATCCGGGATCACCCCGGTGATGTCGATGGTGCGCACCCTCGTCGACCGGGAGTACGCCGGCCGCATCACGTTCCTGCACTACAGCCGGTTCCCCGGATCCACGATCTTCGGTCGCGAGCTGGAGGAGCTGGCCGGTCGCGAGAACATCGACCTCGCCGTCGTACACACCCGCGCCGGAGGCGAGCGGTTCACCGCGGCGCGGCTCGAGCAGGTCGCTCCCGACTTCGCGGACATCGACACGTTCGTGTGCGGGCCGGCCGGTCTGGTGGAAAACGTCCAGCGCGTCTTCGGCGACAACGACCGGCTACGTGTCGAGTACTTCAAGACCTCGACGATCACCGCCGATCCCGACAACGCCCACGGCAGCGTGCGCTTCGCCCGGAGCGGGCGCGCCGCCGAGAACACCGGCGGCACCCTCCTGGAGCAGGCCGAGGCGCTCGGACTCCGGCCGGAGTACGGCTGCCGGATGGGCATCTGTTTCTCCTGCACCTCCCGCAAGACCGAAGGAACCGTCCGCAACGTGATCACCGGCGCCGAGTCGGGTCTGCCCGACGAGGACATCCAGATCTGCGTGAGCCAGCCCATGGGCGACTGCGCAGTCGACCTCTGACACCCCGGTTGAGGAGCGAGCTCTTTCGCACCGACCGGAAAGGAGCATCACATGACCACCACATCCCACAGGACCACGCTGACGCCGGAGCAGCTCGAGGCGTTCGGCGCAGAGATGGACGCGATCCGGCAGCGGGTCATCGCCGACCTCGGCACGGACGACGCGGACTACATCCGCGGCATCGTCAAGGCGCAGCGCAGGTTCGAGATCGCCGGCCGGGCGCTGTTCTACCTTCCGCCCGCGTGGCCGCTCGCGGTCGCTGCGCTGTCGGTGAGCAAGATCCTCGACAACATGGAGATCGGGCACAACGTCATGCACGGCCAGTACGACTGGATGGGCGACCCGGGCCTGAGCTCGAAGATGTACGAGTGGGACAACGTCTGCCCCTCCGAGCAGTGGAAGTACTCCCACAACTACATCCACCACACCTTCACGAACATTCTCGGCAAGGACCGTGACATCGGCTACGGCGTGCTGCGGATGGACGAGGACCAGGAGTGGAAGCCCTACTACCTGGGCAACCCGCTCTACGCGTTCCTGCTGATGGTGTTCTTCGAGTGGGGAGTGCTGATGCACGACCTCGAGATCGAGCGGATCGTCGCCGGTGAACGCACGTGGGCCGACACGAAGCACCTGCACAAGGGCATGCTGCGCAAGGTCCGTAACCAGACGCTGAAGGACTACGTGCTGTTCCCGGCCCTGACCGGCCCGCTGTTCGTTCCCACTGTCGTCGGTAACGTGACGGCGAACCTGGTCCGCAACGTGTGGGCGTTCGGGATCATCTTCTGCGGCCACTTCCCGGCCGGGGTGTCCACGTTCTCCGAGGAGGAGACCGAGAACGAGTCCCGCGGGCACTGGTACTACCGACAGCTCCTCGGCTCGGCCAACATCACCGGTGGGAAGCTGTTCCACATCATGACCGGCAACCTGAGCTTCCAGATCGAGCACCACCTGTTCCCCGACCTCCCCGCCCGCCGCTACCCGCAGATCGCGGCGGAGGTGCGCGGGATCTGCGAGAGGTACGGCCTCGGGTACAACACCGGCCCGCTCGCCCGGCAGCTCGGAAGTGTCGCGCGCAAGATCTGCCGGTTCGCGCTCCCGGACCGGAAGAAGTCCCACGATCCGTCCCCGGTCGCGCAGCTGCGCCCGGCTGCGTGAGACTGGAGTTCCAGACTCCCGCACGACACGAGGACGAGATGACGCCCAGCGACGAGCTCAGCAAGGCGGAGATCCGCAAGGACGCCGTGCAGGACACGGTCGAGGCCACCGCGACCGCCGTGGGCACGGTCACCACGATCGTGACCACGGCGGTGCGCGACGTGGCACGCACGGTCGGCGGGCTGGCCACCGAGGTGTTCGAGATCAGAGATGCCGTACGACGGGCCCGCGCGGAGCAGGTCGTCGAGGACCGGCCGGACGGGCCCGTCGACGGCTGACCTCAGCCGAAGGTCAGCTCGCGGTCGCGCAGGTGACCCAGGCCTTCACGTTGACCTCACCGGACGGGACGCCGGCGACCCGCCACGCGGTAGCGGTGCCGTCCGCGAAGACCGGTCCGTTGTCCAGGATCCTGGTGTCCACGGCGGACCCGTTGGCCGTCTTGTCGATCTCGTAGCCGCCGCCGAGGGCGACCTTGCCCTCATCGCATCTCACGACGGTCTCGGTGACGTTGTTCGCCTCGGACCAGCGGACCTCCGCGCTCACCGGCTCGTAGCCGCTCACGCCGTCCTTCCCGGGAGCGCCCGGCTCGCCCTTGGGACCCTGGTCACCCTTCGGGCCCTGCGCGCCGCCGGCCGCCTCGATCTTGTCCTGGGTGTACTGGTTGAGGTCGCGCATCCCGATGACACCGTTCCTGATGTCGATGCTGCGCAGGGTGTTCCTGGCAACGTCGATGCTGCGCAGGTTGCTGTTCCTGACATCGGCCGAGTGGACCGTTCCGTTGCGGATGTCGTGGCTGTCGATCAGTCCGTGCGCCACCGCGGTGGTGGTGCCTCCGAGACCGATCAGCGCGGCAGCGCCGATCACGACGGCTGCCGTGGACTTCCGGCTCTGGAACCGGTTCAACATAAAATCCCTCCAAAAGGGTTGGGGTTGTGGCCCCTGTCTAACAGCGACCCCCGACGCTCCGCTGCAAAGTAAAGACACAGTTCGGTATCACTCGCCGAAGCGGATCTGGAAGCCCGTCATCCGGAGCGACACCAGCGGCCGGTGGCTGCGCAGCCACCAGAGCGGCCCATCCGTCGGGAAGTCCCAATGGATCACCCACGGCAGGACCCGGGCGCTTCCCGCGACGCCGGCCACCACCGTCGTACGGTCCTCCCGCTCCTGGCTGACGCCGAACCGGAGCGGTGTCCGCGGTGCCGGAGCGCGCACTCCGGTCGCGCGGGCGGTGGCCAGGGTGCCGCCGGCGAGGCTCGCGTCCCACGACGTCCGGCTCACCGGGCCGGCCCCGCCCCGTTCGATGTGAAGGTGCGCGAGCTCTTTGGGAAGTGCCCAGAGTGCCCGGCCACCGTCGCGGGAGGCGGTCGAGTCGACCCAGATGTCGACGACCCGTACCCGCGGCACGGCGCCCTCGCGGATCACCCGCGCGACGAGCAGCTCCCGGTAGGTCAGCACGCTGCCCTCGCGGTAGTCGACGAAGGCGGCGCCGTAGAGACCGGGGGGACGGTACGACGTACCGCTCGACCCGACCCGGAACAGGGAGAGCCACATGTCGCCCTGCAGGGTCCACGGCGGTGAGGGGAACGGCACAGCGACAGCCTATTCGGGCGTCCCGGCCGGTGTGTCCGGGCGCGGACGGAGAAAGGTTGCGGCGCGGCGATGAGAAAACCGGGTGAAGATGGTCGGTAGGGCATGACAGTGTCAAGACTTGTGACTGATGCAGTGATCGCCGAAGGCCTCGTGAAGCACTACAAGGAGGTCAAGGCCCTCGACGGGCTCGACCTCCGGGTGCCCCAGGGGTCCGTGCTGGGCGTGCTCGGGCCGAACGGCGCCGGGAAGACGACCGCGGTGCGGATCCTGACCACCCTCCTCAAGCCGGACGCCGGCCGGGCCCAGGTGGCCGGGATCGACGTGGTCGAGGACCCCGCCGGTGTCCGGACCAAGATCGGTGTCTCCGGGCAGTACGCCGCGGTCGACGAGTACCTCACCGGCTTCGAGAACCTCGACATGATCGGCCGGCTCTACCACCTCGGCCGCAAGCGCAGCCAGCAGCGGGCCCGTGAGCTGCTCGAGCAGTTCCGGCTCGACGAGGCCGGCGACCGGATGGCCAAGACCTACTCCGGTGGCATGCGCCGCCGGCTCGACCTGGCGGGCGCACTGGTCGCCGACCCGCCGGTGCTGTTCCTCGACGAGCCGACCACCGGCCTCGACCCGCGCAGCCGCACCGAGATGTGGGACGTGATCAAGGGTCTGGTCGCCGCCGGCACGTCGCTGCTGCTGACCACGCAGTACCTGGAAGAGGCCGACCTGCTCGCCGACAACATCGTGGTCATCGACCACGGCCTGGTGATCGCCGAGGGCACGGCCGACCAGCTCAAGGCACAGGTCGGCGGGGAACGACTGGAGATCACCGTCTCCGACGCGACCCGGATCGCGCAGGCCCGCAAGGTGCTGCAGCCGCTCGGTGTCGGGCCGGTCGTCGTCGAGGAGCACCAGCGCTCGCTGCTGGTGCCGGTGACCGGCGGCGCGTCCGTGCTCGCCGACGCGCTGCGTCGCCTCGACGGAGAGGGGATCGAGGTGGACGACGTCGGACTGCGGCGGCCGACCCTGGACGACGTGTTCCTGACCCTGACCGGCCACACCGCGGAGGAGTCCGAGCAGGCCGAGTCCGACGACCAGCTCGAGGAGGTGGCCCGATGAGCACCGCGACCGCACTGTCCGACGGCTTCGTCGTCGCCAAGCGCAACCTGATCAAGATCAAGCGCGTACCGGACATGATCGTGTTCACCACGATGTCCCCGATCATGTTCATCCTGCTGTTCGCCTACGTCTTCGGCGGGGCCATCGACCAGCAGGGTGGCGGTGAGGGCTACCGCGAGTTCCTGATCGCCGGCATCTTCGCGCAGACCGTGGTGTTCGGCGCCACGGTCACCGGCGCCGGGCTCGCCGACGACATCAAGAAGGGCATCATCGACCGGTTCCGGTCGCTGCCGATGTCGCCGTCGGCGGTGCTGTTCGGCCGGACCCTGTCCGACGTCGCCAACAACGTGATCGTGCTGGTCGTGATGGGGCTGACCGGCCTCCTCGTCGGCTGGCGGATCCGGACCTCGTTCGAGGAGGCGCTGCTCGGGTTCCTGCTTCTCCTGCTGTTCGCCTACGCGATCTCCTGGGTGATGGCCTGGGTCGGGATGCTGGTGCCGAGCCCGGAGGTGGTGAACAACGCCTCGTTCATGGTGATCTTCCCGCTCACCTTCGTGGCCAACACCTTCGTCCCGCTGGAGACGCTGCCCGGCCCGCTCCAGACGTTCGCGGAGTGGAACCCGGTCTCCGCGGTCACCCAGGCGGCCCGGGACCTGTGCGGCAACCCGAACCCGAACCCGGCCGCCCCGGAGCCGACCTCCTGGGCGCTGCAGAACCCGGAGATCTACACGATCCTGTGGGCGGCCGTCGTGCTGCTGATCTTCGTGCCGCTGTCGAACGCGCAGTACCGCCGCTCCACCAGTCGCTGACCCGCTCTGGCACCCTGGTGCTCCAGCATCGGGGAAGGTCAGCACATGAATGAACGCGTCTGCGTGATCGGCGCCGGCTCATCGGGGATCGCGGCGGCGCAGGTGCTCCACGCCCGCGGGATCCCGTTCGACTGCTTCGAGATCGGCAGCGAGGTCGGCGGCAACTGGCGCTACCAGAACGACAACGGGATGTCCTCGGCGTACCGGTCGCTGCACATCAACACCTCGCGGCAGCTGATGGAGTACCGCACCTACCCGATGCCCGAGGACCTCCCGGACTACCCGAGCCACTGGCAGATCGCGCAGTACTTCGACGACTACGTCGACCACTTCGGTCTCCGTGACCGGATCAGGTTCCGCACGGAGGTGGTCAAGGTCGAGCCGGAGGGACCGGCGTACGCCGTGACCGTCCGCGGCCGCAACGAGCACAACGAGCCGCTGGACCCGGAGGTCCGCCACTACGCGCAGGTGATCGTGGCCAACGGGCATCACTGGGACCCGCGTTGGCCGGAGCCGTCCTACCCGGGATCGGAGACGTTCCCCGGCCGGCAGATCCACGCGCACTACTACAAGACGCCGGACGTCCTCGAGGGCAAGCGGGTGCTCGTGCTAGGGATCGGCAACTCCGCGTGCGACATCGCCGTCGAGGCGTCACGGGTGGCCGAGGCGACCTACCTCGCGATGCGTCGTGGCGCGCACGTCGTGCCGAAGTACATCTTCGGGATGCCGACCGACCATCTGACCGACTCGGTCGTGGCCCGGATGCCGCTCAAGGTGCAGCAGACCGCGATGGCGGCGATGCTGCGGCTCGCCCGCGGCAAGGTCACCGACTACGGCCTGCCCCGGCCCGACCACGCCGTGCTGCACGCGCACCCGACCGTCAGCGACGACCTCCTGACCCGGCTCGGCCACGGCGACATCGTGGTGAAGCCGAACATCGACCGGTTCGAGGGCGCGAAGGTGTTCTTCAACGACGGGTCCGCTGCCGAGGTCGACACGGTGGTCTACTGCACCGGCTACAAGGTGAGCTTCCCGTTCCTCGACGACCGGGTGGTCGCCGCCGCAGACAACAAGGTCGCGCTCTACCGCCGGGTGGTCGACCCGGACCATCCGGGCCTGTTCTTCGTCGGCCTGGTCCAGCCGCTCGGCGCGATCATGCCGTTGGCGGAGGTCCAGGCCGAGTGGGTGGCCGACCTCATCAGCGGGGTCGGTGCGCTGCCTTCCGAGGAGGAGATGCGGAGCGAGATCCGGGCGTACGACGAGGAGGTCCGCCGCCGCTACGTGGCGTCGAAACGGCACACGATCCAGGTCGACTTCCACCGGTACTTCGCCGAGGTGCAGCGAGAGCGGCGGATCTCTCGGGAACGGGTCAACGGGGAGCCTCGACCGGCTCGGTCGTCCCGCCGGGCTCGGCTGCCCCGCCCGCTCGCAGGCCGACGAAGCTGACCGCGCCGCCGAGGACCAGCAGGACCGAGCAGATCAACAGGGCCTGCGCATAGCCGGACGTGAACGTCGAGGCGCGGGCGTAGTCGTCACCGGTGATGCCCACCGCGGCGGGGAGCGCCGCGACCGCGAACAGCGAGCCGGTGCGGGCCACCGCGTTGTTGATCCCGCTCGCGGTTCCGGCGTACCGGTCGGGTGCCGCGGCCAGCACGCTGGAGGTCAACGGGGCGACCAGGGCGGCCAGGCCCAGCGCGAACACCGTGATGCCGGGGAACACGCCGGTGAGGTAGCTGGTGTCCGCGTCGACCTCCCGCAGCAGCAGCACGCCGACACCGCAGAGCAGCGGACCCGCCGACATCTGCAAGCGTGGGCCGATCCGGCCGGCCAGCATCGCCGAGCGGGAGGAGAGCAGCAGCAGCGCGACGGTGAGCGGGATCGTCGCCAGCCCGGCCTCCAACGGGCTGTAGCCGGTCGACACCTGCAGCTGGAGGACCAGGAAGAACATCACCGCGCCCAGCGCCCCGTAGACCAGGAACGTCATCGCGTTCGCGGCGGTGAAGACCCGTGACCCGAACAGGTGCAGCGGCACCAGCGGCCGGGGGGCGCGGTGCTCCCAGCCCAGGAACAGTCCGAGGGCGAGCACGCCGAGCACCGCCGCGGCGACGACGTACGTCGTGGTGGTGACTCCGGCCTGCACCATCGCGAAGGTGAGCCCGCCGAGGCCGGCTGCCCCCAGCCCGCTGCCGAGGAGGTCGAAGCTGCGCCGCGACTCCGGGTCCCGTGTCTCCGGCACGTGCTTGACACAGATGACCAGCACGGCGGCGGCGACCGGGACGTTGATCCAGAAGATCCAGCGCCAGCTCGCGTTGTCGACGATCCACCCGCCGAGCAGCGGCCCGACCGCCGCCGCGATGCCACCGAGCCCGGCCCACTGCCCGATCGCCCGGGCCCGGTCCTGGGCGCGGAACGATGCCTGGATCATCGCGAGACTGCCCGGGGTCAGCAGCGCGGCGCCGACCCCCTGCACGAGTCGGGCCAGGATCAGCTGGACCGGGGACTGGGCGACCGCGCAGAGCGCCGAGGCGACCGCGAACCAGGTGATTCCGACCATGAAGATCCGGCGCCGTCCGAACCGGTCCCCGAGGGACCCGCCGACCAGAATCAGCGAGGCCAGGCTGAGCAGGTAGGCGTTCACCACCCACTGCAGCTGCGACACGGTGGCGCCGAGGCTTTCGCCGACGTTGCGCAGCGCGATGTTGACCACGGTCCCGTCCAGCAGGGCCATCCCCGAGCCGAGCACGGCCGCGGCCAGCACCCACCGGCCCTGGCGGCTGTTGCGCGCGATCGGCTGCGTCACGTGCTCAGCGTGGCACGGTCAGTGGGTCAGCGCGTTGTCTGCGCTGTAGGCGCGGTCACCGCAGTCATCGCTCGGAGGCGATGATCAACCGGGTGTACCTGACCTCGGTGGGGTGCGGCGGCCACGGCGCCTCCCGCTGGTGGTCGGTCGACCGCCAGCCGAGATACTCGTAGAGCTTGCGGGCCCGGTGGTTCTCCAGCAGGCACCACAGCGACGCCGACGTCGCGCCGCGGAGGTCCATCTCATGCAGCGCGGTCTCGATCGCGGCGGTGGCCAGCCCCTCGCCCCAGTGGTCGGGGTGCACGGCGAGATGGCGCAGGGTGGTGTCGTCGTGGGCGGCGTACGCGATCAGCCCGGAGCCTCGCGGGTCGTCGGCCACCAGAATGCTGGCCGAGGGGTCGTCCATCACGATCCGCCACCGGGCGAGCACGTCATCGTCGGGGAACGGGTACCGGTCCGGTGGAAACACGTGCCCCAGCGCGGCCAGGTTCGCCGTACGCTCCAGGTCCCTGAGCCCGACCAGGTCGTCCTCCCGCGCCACCCGGAACACGCCCGACATGCCCCCATCCTCCCACCCACCCTGACCCCACCCCTCCCTCCCACCCCCACCCCCGTTGAGACGTGAGGTTTTCCCCGTTGAGGCGTGCAGTTTTTGCGGGTGAGACGTGGAGTCTTCGCGACGGTCCGTCGCGCGGCCCCGGCCGCACGTAAAGAACTCGCGTCTCACACGCGAAAAACTCGCGTCTCAACAAAAAGGCAGGCTTGACTGTTTGTTAGTGGGAGGGGAGGATGCGGAGCATGACCACGGCACCGGCACCGGCGGCGGCACCGGCGGCGGCCCCGGCGGCGGCGCGGGTTCCGCAGGAGGAGCGCACCCGCGCCATGCGGCAGCGGCTGCTCGAGGCGACCGTGGACTGCCTGGTCGAACGCGGCTGGAGCGGTACGTCGACGACGCTGGTCTCGAAGCGGGCCGGTGTCTCGCGCGGTGCGCAGCTGCACCACTTCCCGACCAAGAACGACCTGGTCCTGGCCGCCGTGGCCCACGTGACCGAGGTACGCGGGGCCGATCTCGCGGCGGCCGCGCGGGAGCTGCCGTCGGGACGCCGGCGGACCCGGGCCGTGCTCGAGATGCTCGCCGACCACTTCACCAGCCCGGTGTTCACCGCCGCGCTGGAACTCTGGGTGGCCGCCCGCACGGACCGCACGCTCCACCAGGCGGTCGGGCCGCTCGAGCAACGCATCGGCCGCGACATCCACCGGCACACGGTCGAGCTGCTCGGCGTCGACGAGAAGCGGCCGGGGGTGCGCGAGCTGGTGCAGGCCACGCTCGACCTGGTCCGCGGACTCGGACTGGCGAACACGATCGGCGACGACGCCGCCCGTCGGAAGCGGATCCTGGATGAGTGGGCGCGCACCCTCGACGCCCGGCTCGCGGACGAGCCGCCCTCGAAGGACAAGCGATGACGCAGACACAACGCGACCAGCGGCTGGCCGGCGTGCTGGCAGACCTGACCGCGGAGGGCGACGTGCTCGAGTCCATGGTCGCCCCGCTCGACCCGGAGCAGTGGCGCGCCGCCACGCCCGCCCCCGGCTGGGACATCGCCCACCAGATCGCGCACCTGGCGTGGACCGACGAGGTCGCGGTCATCGCGGCGACCGACAAGCGCGCCTGGGATGACGTGGTCCTGATCGCGATCGAGGACCCGACCGGTTTCGTCGACGCAGAAGCCTCGCGCGGCGCAGCCTTGGCGCCGGACGACCTCCTCGTCCGCTGGCGCCGGGCCCGGGCGCTGCTGGTCGAAACGCTCGCCGCTCATCCCTCGGACGACAAGATCCCGTGGTTCGGGCCACCGATGAGCGCGACGTCGATGGCTACCGCGCGCTACATGGAGACCTGGGCGCACGGGCTCGATGTCGCTGATGCGCTCGGTGTGCCGCATGCACCGAGCGACCGGATCCGGCATCTCGTGCATCTGGGGGTGCGGACCCGCAACTTCGCGTTCGGCGTGCACGGGCTGACCCCGCCGACCGAGGAGTTCCGGGTCGAGCTCACCGCGCCGGGCGGCGAGACGTGGAGCTTCGGGCCGGAGGACGCCCCGCAACGGGTGGACGGGTCGGCGTACGACTTCTGCCTGCTGGTGACCCAACGCCGCAACCGCGCCGACCTCGACCTGGGCGCCGACGGCGCGGACGCGGAGACCTGGCTGGACATCGCCCAGGCGTTCGCCGGTCCGGCGGGCACCGGCCGCGCGCCGACATCGGCGCAGGCGATCGGGGCGGAGGACCGATGACCGCACAGATCCTTCGGGTCGGCAACTGCAGCGGCTTCTACGGCGACCGGCTCTCGGCGATGCGCGAGATGCTGGAGGGCGGCGAGCTGGACGTGCTCACCGGTGACTACCTCGCCGAGCTCACCATGCTGATCCTCGGTCGGGACCGGATGAAGGACCCGTCGCTCGGCTACGCGCGCACCTTTCTCAAGCAAGCCGAGGAGTGCATGGGCCTGGCACTCGAACGCGGCGTCACGATCGTCGCCAACGCCGGGGGGCTGAACCCGGCCGGGCTCGCCGAGAAGCTGCGCGAGGTGGCGAGCGGACTCGGGTTGTCCCCACAGGTGGCGCATGTGCAGGGTGACGACCTGACCGACCGCGCCGACCAGCTCGGCTTCGGCAAGCCGCTGACCGCCAACGCCTACCTCGGTGCCTTCGGCATCGCCGCGGCGCTCCGACGTGGCGCGGACATCGTGGTCACCGGCCGCGTCACGGACGCCTCGGTCGTGGTGGGGCCGGCGGTCGCGCACTTCGGCTGGGAGAGCACCGAGTACGACGCGCTGGCCGGTGCCGTGGTCGCGGGACACGTCCTCGAGTGCGGGCCGCAGGCCTGCGGCGGCAACTTCTCCGGCTTCCGGGCGATGCGGCCCGACGCCACACCGATCGGGTTCCCGATCGCCGAGATCTCAGCGGACGGCAGCTCGGTGATCACCAAGCACCCGGGCACGGGCGGCGCGGTCACCGTCGACACGGTCACCGCCCAGCTCGTGTACGAGGTGCAGTCACAGCTCTACCTCGGCCCGGACGTGTCCGTGCACCTGGACTCGATCGACCTCGCCGACGACGGTGCGGACCGGGTTCGCATCTCCGGCGTGACCGGGCAGGAGCCACCCGAGCAGCTGAAGGTCTGCGTCAACGAGCTCGGCGGCTTCCGCAACACGATCGAGCTCATCCTCACCGGGTTGGAGATCGACGCGAAGGCCGAGTGGGTGCGGGCACAGCTCGAGGCCCGGCTGGCCAAGACTTCACCGGCCTCGATCGAGTGGGTGCTGGCGCGCACCGACCGTGAGGACGCCGACACCGAGGAGGCGGCCAGCTCCCGGCTCCGGGTCACCGTCAAGGACCAGAACCCCAACGTCGTCGGCCGGGCGTTCACCGCGGCGGCGGTCGAGCTCGGGCTGGCTTCCTACCCCGGCTTCACGCTCAGCGGACCACCCGCACCGGCCGCTCCGTACGGCGTCTACCGTCCTGCGTACGTCGACCGCACAGCCGTCGCCGAGCAGGTCGTCCACCACGACGGCACCGCGGAGCTGGTCCCGGCGCCGCCACGGACGAGCCGCCACCAGGCCGGGGAGCCGGTGACGCGCGGCCCGGAGTCGTCAGCGCCATCGTCAACGCAACGCAACGCCGAGGTCGCGGCCGGCGCTCCGCAGGACCGGGTCACCCGGCGCCTCCCGTTGGGGACGTTCGTCCACGCCCGCAGCGGCGACAAGGGCGGCGACGCGAACATCGGGCTGTGGGTCGACCGGAGCAGTAACGCGGCGGAACGCGTTGCCTGGTTGACGAAACTGATCACGCCCGAGCGGATCAAGGAGCTGGTCCCGGAGGCGGCCGACCTCGAGGTCGAGGTGTACCCGCTCCCGAACCTGGGTGCGGTCAACGTGCTCATCCGTGGGTTGCTCGGCGACGGCGTCGCGGCGTCGAGCCGGTTCGACCCGCAGGCCAAGGCGCTCGGCGAGTGGCTGCGTTCCCGCCACGTGAGCATCACGGAGCACCTGCTGTGAGCATCTGGACCGAGGAACGCGTCGCCCTGCGCGAGAGTGCCCGGGCGTTCGTGGAACGACAGGTGGCGCCGCACCTGCAGGAGTGGGAGGACGTCGGTGAGGTGCCGCGGTCGCTGCACCTGGCCGCAGCCAAGCAGGGCTTCCTGGGAGTCGGTGTCCCGGTGGAGCTCGGCGGGAGTGGTGGTGACTTCCTCGATGCGCTGGTGGTCACCGAGTCGATGGCCGAAGCCGGTGCGTCGTCAGGGCTGCTGGCCGCACTGTTCACCTCCGGCATCGCGCTGCCGCACATCATCGCCTCCGGCAACCTTGACCTGGCCGACCGGTTCGTCCGGCCGACGCTTGCCGGCGAGCTGATCGGCGCGCTGGCCGTGACCGAACCAGGCGGTGGTTCCGACGTGGCCGGACTGACCACGTCCGCCGTACGCGACGGCGACCACTACCTGGTCAACGGCGCGAAGACCTTCATCACCTCGGGCGTCAGGGCGGACTTCGTCACCACGGCTGTGCGCACCGGCGGGCCGGGGCACGGCGGGATCAGCCTGCTCGTGATCGAGAAGGGGACGCCCGGCTTCGAGGTGACCCGGTCCCTGGCGAAGATGGGCTGGCACTGCTCGGACACCGCCGAGCTGGCGTTCGTGGACTGTCGGGTGGCGGCGGCGAACCTGGTCGGTGAGGAGAACGGCGGCTTCGCGATGATCGCGCAGCAGTTCGTCACCGAACGGCTCGCTCTTGCCGCGCACGGTTACGGCATCGCCGCCCGCGCGCTGGCGCTGACAGTCGAGCACGCGAAGAGCCGGGAGACGTTCGGTCGGCCGCTGATCTCGCGCCAGGTCGTCCGGCACAAGCTCGTCGAGATGCATCGCCGCGTCGACGTCGCCCGGACCTACACCCACGAGGTGGCCCGGCGCTTCGTTGCCGGTGAGAACCCGTTGGCCGAGGCCCTGATGGCGAAGGCCACCGCGGTCGAGGCCTGCTCGTTCGTGGTCGACCAGGCCGTACAGCTGCACGGTGGGACCGGCTACATGCACGGGATCGAGGTGGAGCGGCACTACCGCGACGCCCGGGTCCTCGGAATCGGAGGAGGAGCCACCGAGGTGCTCAACGACCTGACCGCCCGGCTGCTGGGATACACCGCATGAGCCTCCACGCGCCCGCCGACTCGATGGAAGATCGGAGGGCGGGTGTGACGACTGAACAGATGACAGGCGTCGACAAGCTCGACCAGCGGGCGTCTCGTCGGGCCGCGATGCTGGCGAAGCTGGCGGACCTCGACGCCGAGCACCAGAAGGCAGTTGGAGGCGGGGGCGAGAAGTACGTCGACCGGCACCACCGTCGCGGGAAGCTGTTGCCACGCGAGCGCATCGAGCTGCTCGTCGACGAGGGGTCGGCGTTCCTGGAGCTCAGCCCGCTGGCCGGATGGGGCTCTGACTACAAGGTCGGGGCGAGCGTGGTGACCGGGATCGGCGTGGTCGAGGGCGTCGAGTGCATGATCACCGCCAACGATCCGACCGTGCGCGGCGGCGCGAGCAACCCGTGGACGGTCAAGAAGCTCTTCCGCGCCGCACAGATCGCCCGCGAGAACCGGCTGCCGAGCGTGAACCTCGTCGAGTCCGGTGGCGCCGATCTGCCGTCGCAGAAGGAGATCTTCATCCCCGGTGGCGAGCTGTTCCGCGGCCTCACCAGGGCGTCCGCGGCGAAGACGCCCACGATCGCCCTGGTCTTCGGGAACTCCACGGCCGGTGGTGCCTACGTCCCGGGCATGAGCGACTACGTGGTGATGGTCAAGGAGGGCGCGAAGGTGTTCCTCGGCGGCCCGCCGCTGGTCAAGATGGCGACCGGCGAGGAGTCCGACGACGAGTCCCTCGGCGGTGCGGAGATGCACGCCAAGAAGTCCGGCCTGGCCGACTACCTCGCCATCGACGAGCACGACGCGATCCGGATCGGCCGCCGGATCGTCGCCCGGCTCAACCGGAGGAAGCCCTCCAGGACGTCATCCGCTCCGAAGCCTGGGGCGACCCCACCGTATGACGTCCCGGGGTTCGCCGAGCCGGACGAGGACCCCGAGCAGCTGCTCGAGCTCATCCCCGAGGACCTCAAGGAGCCGTTCGACCCGCGCGAGGTGATCGCCCGCATCGTCGACGGCACGAGCCGCCGCAACGCCGTACCTTTCGACGAGTTCAAGCCGCTCTACGGCCCCTCGCTGGTCACCGGTTGGGCGAACATCCACGGCCGGCAGGTCGGTATCCTCGCCAACGCCCAAGGGGTGCTGTTCTCCGAGGAAGCGCAGAAGGCGGCCCAGTTCATCCAGCTCGCCAACCAGATCGACGTGCCGCTGCTGTTCCTGCACAACACCACCGGCTACATGGTCGGCGCGGAGTACGAACAGGGCGGGATCATTAAGCACGGCGCGATGATGATCAACGCGGTGTCGAACTCCACCGTGCCGCACATCTCGATCATGATGGGCGCCTCCTACGGTGCCGGCAACTACGGCATGTGCGGCCGTGCGTACGACCCCCGCTTCCTCTTCACCTGGCCCTCGGCGAAGTCCGCGGTGATGGGACCGCAGCAGCTCGCCGGGGTGCTGAGCATCGTGGCGCGGGCGGCCGCGGAGGCCAAGGGCGAGGTGTACGACGAGGAGGCCGACGCCGGCCTGCGGAAGTACGTCGAGGACCAGGTCGAGGCCGAGTCGCTCCCGTTCTTCCTGTCCGGGAGGCTGTACGACGACGGGGTGATCGACCCGCGCGACACCCGGACCGTCCTGGGCATCTGCCTGTCCGTGATCGACAACGCCCCGATCGAGGGCACCGACCGCTTCGGCGTCTTCCGGATGTGAGCGCGATGACCATCAACCGTCTCCTGGTCGCCAACCGCGGGGAGATCGCCCGCCGGGTCTTCCGCACCTGTCGCGATCTTGGAATCGAGACCGTCGCGGTGTTCTCCGACGCCGACGCCGGGCTGCCGTTCGTGGCCGAGGCCGACGTCGCGGTCGCCCTTCTCGGAAGCGCTCCCGCCGATACCTATCTGCGCGGCGACCTGATCGTCGCAGCGGCCAGGGCAGCCGGGGCCGACGCCATCCATCCCGGGTACGGCTTCCTGTCCGAGAGCGCCGACTTCGCCCGCCAGGTGCTCGACGCCGGGCTGACCTGGGTCGGCCCGCCGCCGGAGTCCGTCGAGCAGATGGGCTCCAAGATCGAGGCGAAGAAGCTGGTCGCCGAGGTCGGTGTCCCGGTGCTCGCCGAGCTCGCGCCTGGTGAGATCACCGCGGACGACCTGCCGGTGCTGGTGAAGGCGTCGGCCGGTGGTGGCGGACGCGGTATGCGCGTGGTCCGGAACCTTGCCGATGTAGCCGCCCAGGTAGAGCTCGCCACCAGCGAGGCTGCCTCCGCGTTCGGTGACTCGACGGTGTTCTGCGAGCCGTACGTCGAACGCGGCCGGCACATCGAGGTCCAGGTCCTCGTCGACGTCGAGGGCAACACCTGCGCGCTCGGTGAGCGTGACTGCTCGATCCAGCGCCGCCACCAGAAGGTCGTCGAGGAAACTCCGGCACCCGGCATCTCCGACGACACCCGCAAGGCGATGTTCCGGACCGCTTCGCTGGTCGCGGCGTCGGCGCACTACCTCGGCGCGGGAACCGTCGAGTTCCTCTACGAGCCGGAGACGGAGAGGTTCTGGTTCCTGGAGATGAACACCCGGCTGCAGGTCGAGCACCCGATCACCGAGTGTGTCACCGGGGTCGACCTGGTTGCCGCGCAGATCGCGGTCGCCGAGGGGCGCTCGCTGCGCGAGATCATCCCGTCCGGGCCGCGCGGCGAGTCGCCCTGGCCGGACGGGCATGCCGTCGAGGTTCGCCTGTACGCCGAGGACCCCGCCGCCGACTGGCAACCGCAGAGCGGGACCCTGACCCGTTTCGAGATCCCCGACGTGGCCGCCGAGTTCAGCAACCCCAGCGGTTACGGCATCCGCCTGGACTCCGGGTTCGTCTCGGGGGACGAGGTGGGCACCCACTACGACGCGATGCTGGCCAAGGTGGTCGCGTGGGCGCCGACGCGTGATCAGGCCGTACGTCGGCTCGCCGGTGCGCTGTCGAGGGCGAGGATCCATGGCGTCCGGACCAACCGCGACCTGTTGGTCAACGTGCTCCGTCACGACGCGTTCGCCGCGGGCGAGGTCAGCACCGACTTCTTCGCCCGCCACGACTTGGCCCGACTGGCGACACCGAACGCCGCGGAGACGGCCGTCGAGCTGAGCGCCCTCGCCGCCGCGGTCGCCCTCGCCGAACGGGACCTCACCGCACGGGAGGAGCAGCGGCGGATCCCGGTCGCCTGGCGCAACGTGCCGTCCCAACCGCAGCGGACCCGGTTCGCCGCCCGCTCCGAAGTCACCAGTTCCGAAGAGGTGACGGTGGAGTGGTACGGCGGCCGCACCGGCTACCGGTCCGCGACCCGCGACGACGTGCACGTGGTCGACGCCGGTCCCGACCGCGTCACCCTCACCGAGTTGTCAGACGCCGAGGTGGCCCTAGCCGCTCACCCGTCTGACAAGTCGGGGGTGAGACGGAGCTTCGAGGTGTTCGTGGACGGTGACCGTGTCGACGTGGAGTCCTCACTCGGTCACGTCGCCCTTCGCCGGTTGTCGCGGTTCGTCGACCCTGCCGACCAGGTGGCGACCGGCTCGCTCCTGGCGCCGATGCCGGGGACCGTGGTCCGGGTCGACGTCGCCCACAACGACACCGTCTCGGCCGGCCAGCCCGTGCTGGTGCTCGAGGCGATGAAGATGCAGCACACCGTGGTCGCGCCCCACGACGGGGTGGTCGCCAAGATCCCGGTCGCCGTGGGCGAGCAGGTCGCATCCGGCGCCGTACTCGCCGTCGTACACGCCCCCGAGTCCGCCGCTCCCGAAGGAGAAAACCCATGACACACAACGCGTTCACCGAGACCGACGAGCGGCTGAGCCTGCGCAAGGAGGTCGCCAAGCTCGCCGCCGGGTACGGCCGCGAGTACTTCGTGCGCCAGGCGCGCGCCGGCGAGAAGACCACCGACCTGTGGCTCGACATGGGCAAGCACGGCTACCTCGGCGTCGCCCTGCCCGAGGAGTACGACGGCGGCGGTGGTGGCATCGGTGACCTCGCTGCGGTCTGCGAGGAGCTCGCCGCACAGGGCTGCCCGCTGCTGATGATGATCGTGTCCCCGGCGATCTGCGGCACGGTGATCGCCCGGTTCGGCACCGCGGAGCAGAAGCGGAAGTGGCTGCCCTCGATCGCCGACGGGACACTGACCATGGCGTTCGCGATCACCGAGCCGGACGCCGGGTCGAACTCGCACAACATCACCACCACCGCGCGCCGCGACGGTGACGGGTGGGTGCTGAAGGGCCGCAAGATCTACATCTCCGGGGTCGACGAGGCGGGCGCCGTGCTCGTCGTCGCCCGGATGGAGGACGCGAGGACCGGCAGGCTCAAGCCGGCACTGTTCGTGGTGCCGACCGATGCGGAGGGCTTCGAGTACCAGCCGATCGACATGGAGATCGTCAGCCCGGAGAAGCAGTTCACGGTGTTCATCGACGATGTTCGGCTGCCCGCGGACGCCCTGGTCGGCGACGAGGACGCCGGTCTCGTCCAGCTCTTCGCCGGGCTGAACCCGGAACGGATCATGGCCGCGGCCTTCGCCAACGGCATCGGCCGGTTCGCCCTCGAAAAGGCGACCGACTACGTCAAGGGACGTGAGGTGTTCGGCGCGCCGATCGGCTCGCACCAGGGCGTCGCGCACCCGCTGGCGCAGTCGAAGATCGAGATCGAGCTCGCCCGGCTGATGACCCAGAAGGCGGCAGCCCTCTACGACGCCGGCGAGGACCTGGCCGCCGGCGAGGCCGCGAACATGGCCAAGTACGCCGCCGGGGAGGCCGCCTGCGCCGCGGCGGACCGGGCAGTGCAGGTGCACGGCGGGAACGGGATCACCACCGAGTACGGCATGGCCGGCCTGCTGGTCGCCGCCCGGGCGACCCGGATCGCGCCGGTGTCGAGGGAGATGATCCTGAACTTCGTCGGGTCGCACACGTTGGGCCTGCCGAAGAGCTACTGAGCAGCAGGAATAGCCTGGCTGTGGCCCCGTGAAAGGAAACAGCTCTTGAGCGAAGAACTCGTGCACTACCGGATCGACGACCACGTCGCGTCCCTGGTCCTTGACTCCCAGCACAACCGCAACGCGCTGTCCCGGCAGCTGGTCGGCGAGCTCCTCGAGAATCTGGACCGCGCCGAGAACGACGAGGACGTCAAGGTCGTCCTGATCCGGGCGAAGGGCCCGACCTTCTGCTCCGGGGCGGACATGGCGGAGGCGCGTGAGGACGGGATGGAGAAGGCCGCGCACGTGCTGGTCGACCTGCAGCGCAGGATCGCCACCTTCGCGAAGCCGGTCGTCACCCGGGTGCAGGGCAGTGTGCGCGCCGGCGGCATCGGCATCGTCGCGGCCTCCGACATCGCGGTCACCGCCGAGCACGCCACCTACGCATTCACCGAGGTCCGGCTCGGGCTCACCCCGGCCGCGATCTCACTGTCCGTGCTGCCCAGGATGACCGACCGTGCGGCCGCGCTCACATTCCTGACGGGTGACGTGTTCGACGGGCGCGCCGCCGAGCAGATGGGTCTGGTGACCCGCGCGGTCCCGGCCGACCTGCTCAACCTCGAGACGGATGAGATCTGCGCCTCGCTGGCCAAGGGCAACCCGCAGGGCCTGCGCGAGACCAAGCGGCTGATCGGCCAGCCGCTCGTGGACCGGATCGACCGGTACGGCGACGACCTCGCCAAGCTGTCCGCCCGGCTGTTCGGGTCCGAGGAGGCGAAGGCCGCGATGCTGGCCTTCCTGAACCGCAAGAAATAGGCGAACTGTCGGGCGGCCGCAGTGCGCTGACGCATACTGGCCGGATGCAGAGTGATGCCAGCTCCGTCGAGGAGTACCTCGCCAGCCTGCCCGACGATCGCCGGGAAGCCATCAGCGCCGTCCGGGACGTGGTCAACGCGAACCTGCCCGAGGGCTATCGCGAGTCGATGGCCTTCGGGATGATCGGGTGGGGGATCCCGCTCGAGGACTACCCGGACACCTACAACGGCCAGCCGCTCGGCATCGCGGCGCTGGCGAGCCAGAAGAACCACATGGCGATCTACCTGATGGGCCTCTACGCAAGCGAGCCCGAGGAGGCCTGGTTCCGCGAGGAGTACGCCGAACGCGGCCTGAAGCTCGACATGGGCAAGTCCTGTGTCCGGTTCAAGCGGCTCGACCAGGTGCCGCTCGACGTGATCGGCGCGGTGATCGCCAAGATCCCGCCGGACCTGTACATCGAGCGCTACGAAGCCAGCCGCGCGATGACGAAAACCGGCAAGTAGGCCCCGGCTTTCGGGGTAGAGTTGACGACTTGCTTTCTTCATTCGGAACGCGTCGAGGAGACGGTGAAGTCGCGTGTCAGCAGAGATCGCTGAGCAGGAGATCGCCCACGAGCAGCAGTTCGTGGATCGCGTCTACCTGCAGCTGGAGCAGTCGGCCCGGAACGCCGAGGCGCTGGCCAAGGAAGGCCACGGCCGCGGCCGGCTCGGCCACGAGGGCGGGCTCGTCGAGCGGGACGCGATGGTGTTCCAGGCGGCCAAACGGCTCGCCACACTGAACGCCGCGCACGAGGGCCTGGTGTTCGGCCGCCTCGACCTCGACGACGTCGAGGAGGCACCGCGCTACATCGGCCGGATCGGGCTGCGCGACGAGAACCGCGACTCGATGCTCATCGACTGGCGGGCACCGGCGGCCGCGGTGTTCTACCAGGCCACTGCCGCCGATCCCCAGGGAGTGGTCCGGCGACGGGTCCTGCGGTGTGCCGGTCCGATCGTGGTCGCGGTCGAGGACGACCTGCTCGACGCGGATGCCGAGACCGACCTGCCGATCGTCGGCGAGGGTGCGCTGATGGCGCAGCTGTCCCGCGCCCGCGACCGCAGCATGCACTCGATCGTCGCCACCATCCAGGCCGAGCAGGACCAGGCGATCCGCGCACCGGGGCGTGGCGTGGTCTCGATCTCCGGTGGCCCGGGAACCGGCAAGACCGTCGTCGCCCTGCACCGGGCCGCGTTCCTGCTCTACTCGGAGCGGCGGCGCTACGAGACCGGTGGCGTGCTGATCATCGGCCCGTCCGGTGTCTTCATGCGCTACATCGAGCGGGTCCTCCCGTCGCTCGGGGAGACCGCGGTGTCGTTGCGCTCGCTCGGGGAGGTCGTCGACGGCGTCAAGGGGGTCCGGCACGACGACCCGGCGGTGGCCGACGTGAAGGGTGCCGCCCGGATGGTCGAGCTGGTCCGGCGTACCGCCCGGCAGGCTGTGCCCTCTGCACCCAGCGAGTTCAGGGTTTTCTATCGCGACGAGAACATCGTTCTGTCCGGACGCGAGCTCGCCGCCCTGCGCCGCCAGCTGCTGTCGCAGGGCAAGCGGAACCGGCAGCTGCCGCGGGTCGCCTCGACCCTGCTCGATGCGATGTGGCGGCAGGTGCGCGGCGAACGCGGCCGCGCCCGCGGCAAGGAGGAGTTCATCGACGTCATGCTCGGCAGTGCTGAGTTCGTCGAGTTCGCGCTGTCCTGGTGGCCGGCGCTGGACGCCACCGAGGTGCTGCGCTGGCTGCGGGACCCCGAGCTGCTCGCCAAGGTCGGCGAGGGGGTGCTGTCCCAGGAGGACATGGCGCTGCTGTCCAAGTCGTGGGCGCCCACCGGCGCCGTTGCCGGCAAGGACGAGTGGTCGGTGGAGGACGTGCCGCTGCTCGACGAGCTGCGCTACCAGCTCGGGGACGTGCCGGAGAAGATCGATCGCGAGCTGGACCCGTTGGCGCACCTGGTCGACGAGAACATGCCCGAGGTCACCACGATGAGCGACCGCGAGTTCGCCACCGGGCCGCGCACGTCGACGCGCATCGAGGACGACAACTACGCGCACGTGCTGGTGGACGAGGCCCAGGACCTCACTCCGATGCAGTGGCGGATGATCGGCCGCCGGGGCCGGGGCGCCAGCTGGACGATCGTGGGTGATCCCGCCCAGTCGTCGTGGCCGGTCCCCGCGGAGGCGGCACGCGCCCGGGAGGAGGCGCTCGGCGACAAGCCGCGGCACAACTTCCACCTCTCCACGAACTACCGCAACAGCAAGGAGATCTACGACTTCGCGGCGGCCTACGCCTCGCGGGTCGGGCTCGACGCGGACCTGCCCAACGCGGTGCGCTCCACCGGCGTCGACCCGGTGCAGCGTCAGGTCGAGGACCTCGAGAGCGGCGTCCGGGCCGCGGTGGCGGAGCTCGCCTCTGCCGTCGAGGGCACGGTCGGGGTGGTCGTTCCGGTCGCCCGCCGCGCGCAGGTGCAGGGCTGGCTGGACACCTGGGACGAGCTCGGTGACGACGTGCGCGGCGGGTTCGACGCCCGCATCGCCGTCCTGACCGGACTGGACACCAAGGGCCTGGAGTTCGACGGGATCGTGGTGGTCGAGCCGGGGGAGATCGAGTCCGAGTCCGCCACGGGCCGAGCCACCCTGTACGTCGTACTCACCCGTGCGACCCAGCAGATGGTGACCGTCTTCTCCTCCTAGCCCGCGGGCTCGGCGGGTTTGGGACAGGCACCTGCGCCGACCCGCGCGTTGGTAGCGTTCCGGCATGAACACGGCCGCCCGCACCGCCGAAGCCATGCTCGAGGCGCTGCAGGTGCACGAGGCCTGGGCGGCGATCCGGCTCCGCGACTCCAGCACGGTCACCCTGGTCGGTGGGTCCCGCAGCGAGGTCGAGCGGCTCTCCGACGTACCCCTCGAGGACGGCACACCGGAGGCCGGGCGACGCTTCGACCGGCTGCTCGCGATCCCGTTCCGGAAGGTCTCCGAGCGCGGCTTCGAGGCCCACGACGACGGCACGCCGCTGACCGTCGTGCGAGTCGAGTCCGAGACCGAGGTGCCGCTCGACGAGGTCCTGCGAGCACTGCCCGACGAGCCGATCGAGTTCGAGGACCGGGGCGGCTTCGAGACCGACGACGACGAGTACGGCGCCGTGGTGGATCGGATCATCAAGGACGAGATCGGCCATGGCGAGGGCGCGAACCTGGTCGTCGGCCGGCACTACCGGGCGAAGGTGGCGGACTGGGACGCACGCAAGGCGCTGACCGTGTTCCGCCGGTTGCTCGAGAGCGAGCGCGGCGCCTACTGGACCTACTGCTTCTTCACCGGCGACCGGTTCCTGATCGGCGCGAGCCCGGAGCGGCACGTCAGCGTGCACGGCGGTGACGTGCGGATGAACCCGATCAGCGGCACCTTCCGGCTCAAGGGCCACGACGACGCGGCGGAGCGGAAGCGGGCCCTGCTGGAGTTCCTCGCCGACGAGAAGGAGATCTACGAGCTCTTCATGGTCGTCGACGAGGAGCTGAAGATGATGTGCGACATCTGCAACGAGGGCGGCCAGGTGCTCGGCCCGTTCCTCAAGCCGATGACCCACCTGGTGCACACCGAGTACCTGCTCGCCGGCCGGACCTCACGCGACGTCCGCGAGGTGCTGCGCGACACCATGTACGCGGCCACGGTCACCGGGTCACCGGTGGAGAACGCGTGCCGGCTGATCAAGAAGTACGAGCCCGAAGGGCGTGGCTACTACGGCGCCGCCCTGGCCCTGCTCGGCCGCGACGCCGAGGGCCGACCGACAGCCGACTCACCGATCGTGATCCGCACCGCGGACGTCGCGCCGGACGGTTCGCTCAAGGTGACGGCCGGAGCAACTCTCGTGCGGGACTCCGTGGCCGCCTCCGAGGTGGCCGAGACGCATGCCAAGGCCGGGGGCATCCTGACCGCGTTCGGGCTGGTGCCCCCGGCGGGCTCGGCTCCCGACGGGATCGCGGAGCTGTCCCGCGACGAGGACGTACTGATCGCGCTCAACTCGCGCAACCAGAGGCTCAGCAAGTTCTGGCTCACCGACCAGGGCGGGTCACCGCCGGCGCCGGAGCTGAAGGGCAAGAGCGCGGTCATCCTCGACGGTGAGGACGACTTCGTGAACATGCTCCGGCACCTGCTCGCGGTGATGGGGATGACCTCCACCGTGGTCCGCCACGAGGAGTACGCCGCCGGGGCGCTCGACGGCTTCGACCTGGTGATCATCGGACCCGGACCGGGTGACCCGCGCGCGGCCGACCACCCCAAGATCGCGACGTTCGGGGCCGCGGTCGATGACCTGCTGGCCTCCGGCCGCCCGTTCCTGTCGGTCTGCCTGGGCCACCAGGTGCTGTGCGGCAGGCTCGGGATCGACCTGGACTACAAGGACATCGTCTTCCAGGGAACCCAGTCGCGGGTCGACCTCGAGGGCCGCGAGGAGAACGTCGGCTTCTACAACACGTTCGTCGGCCGCGCGCGCCGCGGCCTGCCCGAGGGCGTCCGAGCCTCTGCCGACCCGGTGACGGGCGACATCCACATGGTGAGCGGTCCGCATTACCGGGGTGTGCAGTTCCACGCCGAGTCGATCCTCACCGAGCACGGTTACGAGCTGATCCACGACCTGGTCCTCGAGCTGCTCACCTGAGACCCAACCGGTGGCCGGCACGGCCGTCCTTCACGCGCCGGCCACCGGGTCGGACTGGCCCGCCGACCACCGGGGACGTCGACGGGCCAGATGAGAGCGACTCAGGAGAGGGGAGCTCCCTCGTCGCTGTCCAGGGTGACCTCGAGGGTCTCGGTCTGGTCACCGTCGCGGACGACGGTCAGGGTGACCGTCTCACCGGGACGGTAACCGCGGATGGTGGCGACCAGGGACTCCGAGCCGGAGATCAGGTCCTCGCCGACCTTGGTGACCACGTCGCCGCGCTCCAGGCCGGCCTCGTCGGCTGCGGACCCCTCGTTCACGCTGCGGATCCCGGCGCCGGTCAGCAGACCGTTCTCGCTGGTGGCGTCGATGACGGTCACTCCGAGCCGGGCGTGGGTCGGGGCCTCACCGTTGCGGAGCTGCTCGACGATCGGCAGCACCTTGTCGAGTGGGATCGCGAAGCCGAGCCCGATCGACCCACCCTCGCCCATCGAGCTGGAGCTGCGGATCGACGAGTTCACGCCGACGACCTCGCCCTGCATGTTGACCAGCGGACCGCCGGAGTTGCCGGGGTTGATCGCGGCGTCGGTCTGGATCGCCGGGTACGTCGTCTCCATCGCATTCGGGTTGCCGGAGCCGACCGAGACCGGCCGGTTCAGCGCGGAGACGATCCCGCTGGTCACGGTCGCCTCGAGCCCGAACGGCGAACCGATCGCGATCACCTCCTCGCCGACGTCGAGGTTCCCCGACTCCCCGAGCGTCGCCGGCGTGAGGCCGGAGACGTCCTGCGCCTTGATCACGGCGAGGTCGGTGATCGGGTCGGTCCCGACGATCTCGGCGCGGGCCGCGGAGCCGTCGTTGAAGTTCACCGAGATGGCTCCGCCCTCGGCGGCCACCTCGACCACGTGGTTGTTGGTCAGGATCTCGCCGTCGGAGCTGAGGATGATCCCGGACCCGGAGCCGACGCCCTGGGGGCCGCGGACGTTGATCTTGACCACCGAGGGGAGCACCGAGTCCGCGACGTCCTGCACGGAGCCGGGCTCGGCGGGGCTGTCCTCGCGGTCGGAGACGACGGAGTTCGTCGGGCTCGCGGCGGTGGTTGCCGGGGTGCTGTCGTCGTTGAGGTAGTCGACCGTGGCGAAACCGGCCGCACCGGCGAGGCCACCGAGGCCGCCGACCATCAGCGCTGCGGCGAGCAGGCCGGCGGTGAACGCGCCCCCCGGCCGCGAAGGCCGCTGCTCCTGAGGAGCAGGGTGGTAACCGAACGGCTCCGGCTGGCGTGCCCCGTAGGGGCCGGGCGAGGAGTACGGCGGGGGCGCGCTCGCCCCAGGAGCAGGTGACTGCTCAGGGGGGCCGTAGCGGTGCACGTTCTCCGCCGTCGGGATCCGCTGGGTGTCGTCGTGTTCCTGGTTGTGGTTCGGCTCGCTCATACCTACGAGCATGCCTGTCGTTCCTTAACCTGCGCTGAGACTGCGCTGATGGGAGGACAAGACCTCAGGAAAGCCGGCTGACCTCGTCCGCCGCGGGCTCACGCTGGTCGGCGGCACCGGGGATCTCCACCCAGAACGCGGCGCCGCCGTCGTCCCAGCGTCCCGCGCGCACCGACCCGCCGTGCCGCTCGACGATCTGGCGCACGATCGCCAGGCCGAGTCCGGATCCGGGCATCGTCCGGGACTCCTTCGAGCGGTAGAACCGGTCGAACACGTGCGGCAGGTCCTCCTCGGCGATGCCGTGCCCCTGGTCGGCGACCATCAGCGTGCCCTGGTCGAGGGTGACCGTGACCACGCCGAGCGGCGGGCTCCACTTGGCGGCGTTGTCGAGCAGGTTGGTCAGCGCCCGTTCCAGGGCGTGCGGCTCGCCGGTGACCCACCACGGGTTCGTGTGCACCTGGAAGTCCAGGCTCGGGGCGCGTCGTCGTACCCGGGCAACCGCACGGTCGGCGATCTCGGCCAGGTCCACGGCCTCCACCGCGACCGGCAGCGGCTCGTCGCGGGCGAGCTCGACCAGGTCACCGATCAGCGTGGTCAGCTCCTCGATCTGGAACCGGACGTCCTCGAGGAGCTCGTTGCGGGAGCGCTCGGAGAGTCCACCGCGCTTGTCGGCCTGCACCAACAGGTCCAGGTTCGTGCGCAGCGAGGTGAGCGGGGTGCGCAGCTCGTGGCCGGCGTCGGCGACGAGCTGGCGTTGCCGGTCCCGGGAGGCCGAGAGCGCGGCCAGCATCGCGTTGAACGCGGAGGCCAGCCGGGCGATCTCGTCGTTGCCCTCCACCTCGATCGGGTCGAGCTGCTCGGTGCGGGCGATGTCCTCGGCGGCGGTGGTCAGCCGGCGAACCGGTCGCAAGCCGTTGCGGGCCACGGCCCAGCCGGCCAGCGCTGCGCCGACCACCCCGGCCACGCCGAAGATCAGCAGCACGATGCCGAGCTTCTCCAGCGTGCGCTCGGTGGACTCCAGGGACTGGGCCAGCACGAGGGCGACCCCGGCCTCCTGGGTGGGCACGGCCACCACCCGGTAGCGGCCGTCCTCGCTGGCGATGGTGCGCAGCGAGTAACGGGCCTGGCCGCGGGCCACCGCGAGCTCCGGTGTGCCCAGATCCACCGAGTCCCGGGCCCGACCCACGGTGCGGATGTCCCCGGAGGCGTCGATGAAGCCGATCCGCACGTCGGCCGCACCCAGCGTCCAGGAGGGCACGTTCTGCGCGGTCAGCACGCTGAGCGCCTCGGACTCGGCCGCCGCTGATGCTCGGGTCAGCAGCGACTCGTCGAGCGTGTCGTACATCTGCACCCGGACGGTGATGAAGGCCGCCGCGGCGACGAAGGCGACGGCGAGACCGACCGCGATCGTGGCGAGCAACGTGACCCGGCTCGCCAGCGACCGCCTGTAGTGCAGGCCCATCAGCCTTCCTTGAGCACGTAGCCGACGCCGCGCACGGTGTGGATCAGGCGCGGCTCGTCCCCGGCCTCGGTCTTGCGGCGCAGGTAGCCGACGTAGACCTCGAGCGAGTTCGCGGTGGTCGGGAAGTCGTAGCCCCACACCTCCTCGAGGATGAACGAGCGGTCCAGCACCCGACGCGGCCGGCGCAGGAACATCTCGAGCAGGGTGAACTCGGTGCGGGTCAGGTCGATCGCACGCTCGCCGCGGCGTACCTCCCGGGTGGCCGGGTTGAGGGTGAGGTCGGAGAAGGAGAGCACCTCGTCGGTGTCGTCCTCCTCGGGCACCTGGGCCCGGCGCAGCAGCGCGCGCAGCCGTGCCAGCAGCTCCTCGAGCGCGAACGGCTTGGTCAGGTAGTCGTCGGCGCCGGCGTCGAGGCCCTCGACCCGGTCACCCACCGAGTCGCGGGCGGTGAGCACCAGGATCGGCAGGTCGTTGCCGGCGGTGCGCAGCGCGCGGGTGGTCTCGATGCCGTCCAACCGCGGCATCATCACGTCGATCACCAGGGCGTCCGGTGGGTTGCCGCCGATGCTCGCCAGCGCCTCGGCCCCGTCGCTTGCCAGGGCCACCTGGTAGCCGTTGAACTCCAGGGAACGGCGCAGCGACTCGCGCACGGCGCGGTCGTCGTCGACGACCAGGACCCGGTGGGTCTGCTGGTCGGAGCTGGTGGGAGCCACGCCCCTAGCGTGCCAGGTGGACCTGAGACGCGCCTGAACCCCGAGTTGTCAGGCCCTGTGACCGCTATGGCGCGCACACCGCCTGACAAGTCGGTCAGAGGAGCGAGCGGGCGGCCTCCGCGGCCCGGGCGCCGTAGCCGCCGCCGAACATGCACGCGTGCACCAGCAGCGGGAACAGCTGGTGCAGCGCGACCCGGTCCTCCCACCCATCGGCGAGCGGGCTGGCCTCGAGGTAGCCGTCGAGGGCCCG